>NZ_LMMI01000061.1:0-201616 GCF_001422775.1 Methylobacterium sp. Leaf87
CACCGGCCTGCCGGGCCACGTCCTGTACGTTGAGACGCTCGGCCGAGAGCAGAACGATACGGGCCCGCAGGATGTGTTTGAGGGGCCGTGATCGATCCCAGGCGATCTCGGTCAGCTATGACTGGGCGGTGGCATCGAGGAGCACGCAAACGGTCTGAGCCATCGCACAGACTCGCACACGTCACCCACCACGTGAATCCTCTGATCGCGTCAGTGCACTAGCGGAGGATTTGCGAGAGCGTGAGGCCGTTGCCGTCGCCTCGCTGCGCCAACCCGGGAATCCGCCTTGCAAAACCGCTTCTAAGACTAACGCATCGCCGGATAGATCTGTCCGCGACTTGCCCCCACCGATGATCGGATGACAACTCAAGCCTCGGCGATCGGAAGCGATACCCCTGCGCCTAAGCTCTTACCCACTCACGCCGCCCGTACGGTGGCGAGGAATCCGTCGACCTCGGCGCGCAGGCTCGTGGCCTGACGGGCGAGGTCGCTGGCGGCGGTCAGCACCTGGTCCGAGCCCGAGCGGGCGGACTCCGCCGCCTCGCTGACGCCGGCGATGTGGGTCGAGACCTGGCGGGTGCCGTCAGAGGTGAGGATTGTTGTGCGGGCGATCTCCTGGGTGGCCGCGTCCTGCTGCTGGACCGCCGCGGCGATGTCCTGCGACAGGGTGCTGAGGCGTTGGATCACCGTGGCGATGCCCCCGATGGTCTCGACGGACGCCGAGGTGGAGGCGGTGATCTCCTGGACCTTGGCGGCGATCTCCTCGGTCGCCCGGGTGGTCTGGTTGGCGAGTTCCTTCACCTCGGCGGCGACTACCGCGAAGCCTCGGCCGGCGTCGCCGGCCCGCGCGGCCTCGATGGTTGCGTTGAGGGCGAGCAGATTGGTCTGACCGGCGATGCTGGAGATGAGCCCGACGATCTCGCCGATGCTGCCGGCCGCCGCCGCGAGGCGGCGCACGTCCTCGCCCATGCGGGCGGTGTCGCGCTCGGCCTGGGCCGCCACCGTGGCGGAGGTCTCGACGCGAGTGCCGATCTCGCGCACGGAGGCACTGAGTTCCTCCGTCGCCGCCGCAACCGTATCGGCGCTGAGTGCCGCATTCCGCGAGGTGCTGGCGACGGCGCCGCTCAAGGTCGAGGTATCGTTGGCCGCCTGCGACAGGGCGTAGGCCGCGCCTTCGAGCTGGGCCGAGGCCGCCGAGACCGCTTCGACGATGCCGCCGGCCCGCGCCTCGAACCCGTCGGCGAGGGCGAGCATCGCTTGGCGCCGCTCGGCCGCCGAAGCGTGCGTCAGCTGCTCAGACTCCGCACGGATGCGCCGGCCCTCGCTCAGGCTGTCGCGGAACTCGGCGGCCGCGCGAGCGATGGCCATGACCTCGCGGGGGCCTTTCGTGGGAAGCGGGCCGGCATCCGCGCCGCGCCCGATGGCCGACAGGGCATCGGCGATCCGGGTGAGCGGACGGGCGATGGCGGTGCCGAAGCCGAAGGCGACGAGGCAGGACAGGGCGAGGGTCGCCACGCTGGCGCTCAACCACAGGACGGCGCTACGCTCCACGCCCGAACGTGCCGCTGCCGCGGCGCGCCCGAGATCGTCGACGAGTCGATCCTCGATCCGCTTGAGCTCGTCGATGCGCTGGGTCGCGGCGGTGAACCAGCCCGGTGCATCGGTGATGCCGAGGGGTTGGCCCGGGATCGTCGCCAGGACGATCGCGCGCTGGCGCTCGACCTCCCGGGCCGCCGGGCTCGTGGCGACGGCGTCGAGGAGTTCGGCCTGCGCGCGATCGGCGGCGAGGCGGAACAGGGTTTCGTGGATCGCCTGCCCGGCGCCGAGGGCCGTCAGCCTTGAGAACCCCGGCAGATCGAGTTGGCCGCTGCCTATGACGGCGGCCCCGGTCGCACGCTCCTGGCCGGCGAGTTCCTTGAGGGACAGGAACGACGAGTAGGCCGAGACCCGGGCGCTCAGGGCGGCGTCGTCCGCGACCTGGGACATGTCCCGAACGAGGTCGAGGGCCTTGGCGATGAGATCGGTGTAGGCCGCGAGGTTCTGGGCCGGGCTGCGGGCGAGGGTGTCCACCGCCTGACGGTGCGCGGCGAGACCCTCAAGGGCGGTGGCGAGGGTTCTGCCCCTTGGGGCGAGTCCGCCGGCGGCGCCCGTCTCCATCGAGGCGTAGCTCGTCATGAGACGCTCGCGGCTTGCATCCGTTCGGCCGCGCTGGGCGTCGAGTTCGGCGCGGAACCGGGTACCCTTCGATCCGAGATACAGGCTGGAGGCGCCGCGTTCGCGCTGGGCCTCGTGCACGAAACCGCCGGCATGACCCGCGAGGCCGAGAAGTCGCTCGACCTCGACCATGCGGCCGCGCTCTTCGATTCGCCCGGAGAGCGCAATGCTCGCCACCACGGCGAAGGCGAGGCACGGCGCCAGGGCGACGAGGAGAATTCGGCCACGGAGGGACGAAAGAACGGTACCGAGCATCGGAGCAACCTAGAAGAAGAACTCCGGCCCTGACTGCATCATGAATGTAAACATCGTGTTTGTGCACGATGGTCTGCCTATTTTTTAATCTCGAATGGTGCAAACTTCCTCGTTTGTGGAGGCGAACAATACCGCAAGCCAATGGGGCATTTGGGTTGTGACTCGGAGATCATTCCCGCACCGTCATAAATGTGGTGCGAGATCGTCCTGAGGCTTCTTCACTGCAGGCGCGAGCGTTGGGTGCGTACGTCGTCTTGGAACCGGCGCGCGGCGATGCCGCGATCACGTACGGCGAGCTTTATCAAGAAAGACTCCGGGACCGCCACGGGACGGCACGGGGAGAGCCCGCACGATCGGATCAGTGGGCTGTCGATCCGACCAGTCGACCGGCCGGCACCCTGGACGAACGGGTCAGGGGCAGGATGATCCGTCGCCGTGGCCGAATTCGGTTCGTTTCCCATCACCGGCCGTCGGATGGTTCAAGCATGACGATCGAGTTGCCGGCTGTTGGGCTGGGCTGTTCGTGGGAAGAAAAACTTTCGTCTCGACCAAGTTATTTTGAGAGTTGGAATAAACGAAAACCTGCCGAATGCGTGGGGAGCATGGCTCGATCCATTCTTTCCTGTGCCCTGCTTTATAGGACCGGAGTTATAGTTGATCGGAGACCGCAGCTCGGCGTTATAGTGCGCTGCAAAAACAGCATGCCGCACCGCACAAAAGCATGGTTTAATCACTCCATCGGGCGGCATCGAGCTGCCCAAACGGAGATTTTCCCATGCGCGCCATGACCGCCCTCACCCTCGCCACCCTCGTGTCGGCCGCTTTCGTGGCGAGCGCCGCCGTTGCCGGCGAGGCGACGTACCTGACCCCGCCGCTCTTCCGCGAGCAGGCCCGCGACACCCAGAAGGTGCGTCGTGTCAGCGACCTCACCACCACGCCGAACCTCGTGGTCGTGGCAAAGCCCCTCAACGCCGCGCGCACCATTCAGATCGTGGCGGATGCCGAGGCGACCGCCGCTCGCTAAAATCCCATCCGATGCGCGGTCCGACGCGCACCGGACGGGTCTGAGGGGCAGCGTCTACGCCTTGGTCGTCGGCGCGTTCGCGAGCCAGGCCCAAGCCGCCCCCTCGTCCGCGAGATCGAAGGTTTTCGTCTCCACCGGCATGACGAAGCCTGACAGGTCGATCATCGCCTTTGCGAAGGCCGGCGCACCCACGACGACGTAGCGCCGGATGTGCGCCAGCGAGCGCGCCTTCACGCTCGCCGCGTAGCCGTCGAAGGTCGCGCCGAGGTCGGAGCCCTCGTAGTTCGACATCACGATCAGCATGTCGATGGTGTCGAGGCTCTTCATGGTCTCGTCGGTGACGGCCGACATCCACTCGATATCCGGCTTTGTGATCCGGTCCTTGATCTCGAAAGCCAGAAGATCCGGGCGCGGTGAGTCACGCCGGATCACCGAACCGTCCGGTGCACTGTTCATGAACTCTGCCTCGTCTCTCGGGCGGGGGGCGTCAGCTCGGCTGTTCTTCGGTCTTCTCGATCTCCGGATCGTCCTCCTGCGGGACCGCCGGATGCGGCTCACCCTTGGGGGGCTGCTGGGGGGTGGGCTGCGTCTGGTCCGACTTCGTCTCGGGCGCGTCGTGGGTCTCGCTTGGGCTCATGGTGCTCTCCCGCTGAAATGCAGAGACCAAGCCGCGACGCTCGGGTGTGTTCCCGGCTTTCGCCCGTGACCGACACGACAGGGGCCGAACGCCGGAAGGGCCGGGCGTCGGGCCCGACCCCATTCGTTACGTATGACCCCGGGCGACCGCGACGGCGATCGTCAGGCGGTAGCCACCCCCTGCAAGGTCTCGGCAAGGTGGCTCGCGAAGGCGTCGCCCTTGTAGATCTCCGAAACGGCCTGCTTGAGCTTGGCCTCGTCGTCGGACTTGCCCAGCGCCTTGGCGTAGGCGGCGGCGGACCCGAAACCCGCGAGGCCGTAATGGGCCATGCGCTGATACTGCGCGATGATCACGATATCGCGCAGCTTGCCGTCCTGCGGCGCCTCCTCGCCGGCGTGCTTGCGCGCCTCGCTGACCAGACCCTCCATGCCCTTGCAATGCTCGGGCTCGACGGTTCCGCCGCATTGCTCGATGAGCGCTTTGAGAATGCCCGTGTGCTTGTTGATGCCGTCGACCGACCCGTCCAGCATCTGCTTCAGCGTCCCGTCGCTGGCCTTCTGGCTGAGCTGCTGGACGACGCGAACCATCTGGTCGTTCGCCGACCAGCTGTCCTTCAATTCGTCGAGATAGACGTCTTTTAAGCTGCTGGGTGCCGACATGAGGAATCTCCCTTGGTTTCCTCCATCAACCGCACCGGTCCGCGAACGTTCCGGGCAATAAACGGCCTTCTCCAACGTGTTTCGATTGCTGCGTTGTTCGGCGCCGCAGATCGATAAAGCCTCGCTTGCCTGATTTAACCTATATCTAAGTGAATTTGTCCTGCATCCGGATGACTCACAGGCGGAGCCGGACCGGGTCCGCCCGGTCGCCCCCGAGGGTGCAGGCGGCGTGGATTAGGGCGAGATGGCTCAGGCCCTGGGGCGTGTTGCCGAGGCCGTCCCCCGTCACCGGGTCGACCATCTCACTCAGGATGCCGACGCCGGGCGGCAGGGCCCCCAGAACGGCCGCGAAGGCGGCTTCAGCCTCGTCCTGGCGCCCGAGTTCGGCCAGGGCCTCCGCCACCCAGAACGAGCACGCGAGGAACGCCCCCTCCTCCCGCTCCGCCCCGGAGTAGCGGTAGAGGAACGGGCCATGCCCGAGTTCCGCCCGCACGGCGTCGAGGGTGGCCGACAGCCGGTCGCGCCCGTCGAAGCCGAAGCGCACGGCCAGAGCGATGGAGGCGTCCAGGCGCTCGGTTCCGGGATAGAACGTGTAGGCGCCTCGCGTCTCCGACCAGCAATGCGCCTCGACCCAGGCGGCGATGCGGTCGCGCTCGCGCTTCCAGCGCGGCACGCAGGTCGAGGGGAGGTGCCCGGCCTCGGCGAGCTCGACGGCGCGCGCCAGCCCCTGCCAGGCGCTGATCTTCGACATGGTGTAGTGCTGCGGCTCGTGCAGTTCCCAGATGCCCGCATCCTTCTGCCGCCAGCGATCGGCGCTCTGGTCGGCGAGCCCGGACAGAACCATGGCGCTGCGCTGGTCGAGGATGTTGCCGTCGGCGACGAACAGGGCCGCCGTCTCGAAGATGTCGCCGTAGATCCCGTGCTGGTGCTGGAGCGCGGCGCCGTTGCCGACCCGTACCGGACGGGAGCCGCGATAGCCGGGCAGGTCGAGGTTCTGTTCCTCGGGGCCGACATCTCCGCATAGGGTGTAGAGAACCTGCGGGCCGTGCCGGTCGAGGCGTTTCATCAGCCACGAGAACGCCGCCTTGGCCTCCGGCATCGCGCCCACCCGCAGGAAGGCGTTCACCGCGTAGCCGGCATCGCGGATCCAGGCGTAGCGGTAATCGTAGTTCTTCGGGCCGCCGATGCGCTCGGGCAGCGAGGTGGTGGCCGCCGCCGCGATGGCGCCGCTCGGCGAGTACAGCAGCAGCTTGAGCGCGAGCGCGCTGCGCCGGACTGCGTCGCGGTACGGACCTGCGTAGCGCAGGCTCTCGGCCCAGGCCCGCCAGGCACCGTCGCTGATGTCGATGCGCCGGTCGATCTCGTCCATCGCCGGCACGCCCAGGGGCTCGTCCTCGCCGGCGAGCAGCGCCACCGTGGCGCGCTCGCCCGCCGTCAGGGTCACGGTCGCCGCGATGGTGCGGTCCGCCTCCTCGGTGATCGTGACGTTGTCGCTGCACCGGAACAGGCCTAGGACCGGGCCGACATGGAACACGCAGCCGTTGGGGGTTGGCTGCAGCCAGGGCGAGGCGGTGTCGCCGCGGGTGCCGAACACCGCGCGGATGCGGAAGGTCATCGTGCCTGAGAGCACCTCGATGCGGCGGGCGAGCTCGCACCAGGGCAGGCGTCCGGCCGTGGAACTGTTGAGCGACTCAGTGAGCCGCGCCCGGCCCGTGTCGGAGGCGAACACCGTCTCCAGTACGTTGCTGTCCTGGCGGTAATGCCGCGCGACGCGGGTCGCGCCCTCGGGAGTGATCTGGAAGTAGCCCCCGGCCTCCGGGTCGAGCAGGCTGTCGAACAGCGGCGGCGAGTCCATCTCGGGCACGCACCACCACGCGACGGTCCCGTCCGGCGCCACGAGGACCACGGACCGGCCGTCGCCGAGGGCGGCGTAGTCCTGGATCGGAACCTCAGCGCCGGAACTCCGCCCTGATTCATCCGCGCGGTCCGGGTCGCCGCTCGTTCCCTCGTGCATGGTCGAATCGCGTTCCAGAGTCATCGTCGGGGTCCGGCGGGGGGCGGTCAGTTCTTCGGGACTTTGTCCTTGCCCTTGCCCGGGTTCGAGGTGTTGACGAGCGCCGGTGATTTCTGGGCGCGCAAGGTCTCTTCCTGTGCCTTCGTATCGATGCGCTTGGTGCGGGTGAACGGTTCGAGGGCCACGGGGCCGCCGGTCTTCAGGGCCTGGACGATGCCCTCCAGCACGCGCACGTCGGCGTAGCCCTCCTCGCCGTCCGGCTCCGGCTCGCGATCCTCGAGGATGCAGTCGGAGAAGTACTTCAGCTCCCCGCCGAAATGGTCGGTGTTCTTGAAGCTTGCGTGGCTCTTCGATTCGCCCAGGGTCACGGTGTGTTCCAGGGGCTTGCCGTACATGTAGGCGGGATTGACCTCGACGCTGCCCTTCGTGCCGACAACCGCGTAGGTGTCGAGGGTGTTGCCGTAATAGGACAGGACGAATTGTGCGAGGCGGTTGCCGGGAAAGCGCAGGGTGACCGCCACGGTGTCATCGAAATCGCCCATGCCCGCATCCGGGTGCCGGACGCCCACCGCCGAGACCACCTCCGTCGGCTCGTCGCCGAAGACGTAGCGGGCGGCGTTCACGGGATACGGCCCCATGTCGAAGATCGGGCCGGCCTCGACGCCGTTCCGGGCCCGGTGGTTCTCCGGCGAGACCATCTGGGTGAAGGTCGAGGAGAAGGTAAGGAGGTCGCCGAGCTTGCCGGAGCGGATGAGATCGATGGTCGCCAGGGTGGCGGGCTCGAAATGCAGGCGGTACGCCACCATCAGCTTGGCCGGCGAGGTCTCGGCGACGTTGAGGATCGCGCGGCACTTCTCCGTCGACACTTCCAGGGGCTTCTCGGCGAGCACATGGATACCGGCTTTGAGGGCCGGGATCGCAAACTCCGCATGGCGCCAGTTCGGCGTCGCGAGGTAGATCGCGTCGATGGTCCCAGAGGCGAGGAGTTCGTCGAACTGGTCGTACGTGTAGGAAGCGGTGACGCCGTACTGCTTGCCGACGCCGGACGCCTTTTCGGGGTCGCCGGTGACGAAGGCCACCACCTCGGAATTGCCCGTGTGGGCAACGCCGGGCAGCATGGCTTCCTGGGTGATGTCACCAAGAGCGACGAAGGCGTAGCGGACCTTTTTGCCGGAGGTCAGACCGAGGGCCGAGGCGATGCTCATGCGGGTCTCCAAACGAGGGCGAGCGAAGCGTGGGGATCGAGCCGGCCTGGGCATCGCACACGGCCTGCACGGGCCGCCGCGACCGCCGAAGGCGGCGCATAGGCTGTCAACGGAGCGCCCCATGGATCGTTGCAGGGGGATACGATCCGCCTCAGGGCGCCTGCCGATCCTGCCGATCCTGCCGATCCTGCCGATCCTGCCGCCAACGCCCGTGCGTTCGCGCTCATCGCCGCCGCCCGCCTCGACACGACGTGGCTCCGACCCTGGGGGCCGTCGCGGATCCGGTCTCGCGCCGAGAGGTTCCGGAGCCCGGGTTTCCCCCGACCACCCTCCTCCCTCCTACCAAGGAGACCTGTTCCGTGTGTCTGGGGCGCGGACCTGTGTATCGGCGACCTAGGAATAAGGAGGTGCGATCCCGGTCTTCCGTCCCGGAAACACATGCCAGCGTACACACGCCGAGGGACACAGGCCGAGGAACACACGTCGAGGAACACATGCCAGCGTACACACGCCGAGGGACACAGGCCGAGGAACACACGTCGAGGAACACACGCCAAAGGACACATGCAGAGGGACACCGGCCCGAACTTTCCGGGGACCGACGCTGCGTCGCGCTGACCGTGAGCGCCGTGCCAGTCGATGCTTCGCCGGTTCGGGGAGACTTCAAGGCACGGCCGCGTTCGTGTACTCAGTTTGTTCCGAATGATACCGTTGCGGTCGATGCTGGTCGGCGTTTCTGCCCGTCCAGCCCGCCACCAGCCGGACTTGCACGGCCGGTGGCGGCACCTTGTCTTGGACACCCGACGCCCGACATGCGGGTGGCCGGCGGATGCGAAGCCTGTCGAACCGACCCGAAGCGTGAAGAGATTCCATGGCCAAAGCCAAAGCCAGAGCCGCCGCCCGGCAAGCGGAAGTCGAGAAGGTCGAGGCCGACATCGAGAAGCTGTTCGACGGTGCCCGGGACGCCCGCGTGATTTCCGTGCGCGGCGCGCGTGAGCACAACCTCAAGAACATTGACCTGACGATTCCGCGCGACCGGCTCGTGGTGTTCACCGGGCTGTCGGGCTCGGGCAAGTCGTCGCTCGCCTTCGACACCATCTACGCCGAGGGCCAGCGCCGCTACGTCGAGTCGCTCTCGGCCTATGCCCGCCAGTTCCTCGAAATGATGGGCAAGCCCGACGTCGACCAGATCGACGGGCTCTCGCCGGCGATCTCCATCGAACAGAAGACCACTTCGAAGAACCCGCGCTCCACCGTCGGTACCGTCACCGAGATCTACGATTACATGCGTCTGCTGTGGGCGCGGGTCGGCATTCCGTACTCGCCCGCCACCGGCCTGCCCATCGAGAGCCAGACCGTGAGCCAGATGGTCGACCGGGTGCTCGCCCTGCCGGAGAAGAGCCGGCTCTACCTGCTCGCGCCCGTGGTGCGCGGCCGCAAGGGCGAGTACCGCAAGGAGATCGCCGAGTTCCAGAAGAAGGGGTTTCAGCGCCTGCGCGTCGACGGCGAGTACTGCGCCATCGACGACGTGCCGGCCCTCGACAAGAAGGTGAAGCACGACATCGACGTGGTGGTGGACCGCATCGTCGTGCGGGCCGACATCGCCGCGCGCCTCGCCGATTCGTTCGAGACCGCCCTCGATCTCGCCGACGGCATCGCGCTGATCGAATTCGCCGACACCCCCGAGGGCGAGGCCGCACGCGAGCCCATCACCTTCTCGTCGCGGTTCGCCTGTCCGGTCTCGGGCTTCACCATCGCGGAGATCGAGCCGCGGCTGTTCTCGTTCAACAACCCGTTCGGCGCCTGCCCCACCTGCGGCGGCATCGGCCACGAGATGCGCATCGACCCCGAACTCGTGATCTCGGACGCCAAGCTCAGCCTCAAGCGCGGCGCCGTCGGCCCGTGGGCGAAATCGACCTCGCCCTATTACGGCCAGACCCTGGATGCCCTGGCTCGGCACTACCGGTTCAAGACCACCGTGCCGTGGGCCGAGCTGCCCGAGACGGCGCGCACGGTGATCCTGCAGGGCACCGGCCGGGAATCCGTGCGCTTCGCCTACGACGACGGCATGCGCGCCTACGAGGTCAACAAGCCGTTCGAGGGCGTGATTCCGAACCTGGAGCGGCGCTACAAGGAGACGGAGAGCGACACCGCCCGCGAGGAGATCGCCCGGTTCATGAGCGCCACCCCGTGCGCCACCTGCACCGGCAAGCGCCTCAAGATCGAGGCGCTGTGCGTGAAGATCGCCATGGAGGACATCGGCGCGATCACGTCTCTCTCCGTGCGCGACGCGCACAGGTGGTTCTCCGAGCTCCCGGAAAAACTCACGGACAAGCAGAACGAGATCGCCTTCCGCATCCTCAAGGAGATCCGCGACCGGCTCACCTTCCTCATCGATGTCGGCCTCGATTACCTCACCCTGGGGCGGGGCTCGGGCTCCCTGTCGGGCGGCGAGAGCCAGCGCATCCGGCTCGCCTCCCAGATCGGCTCCGGGCTGACGGGCGTGCTCTACGTGCTGGACGAGCCCTCCATCGGCCTGCACCAGCGCGACAACGAGCGCCTGCTCGGCACCCTCAAGCGCCTGCGCGATCTCGGCAACTCGGTTATCGTCGTCGAGCACGACGAGGACGCGATCCTGCAGGCCGATTACGTGGTGGATGTCGGCCCCGGGGCCGGCATCCATGGCGGGCGGATCATCGCGCAGGGTACGCCCGCGGAGGTGCTGAAGAACCCCGCCTCGCTGACCGCCAAGTACCTCACCGGCGAGATGAGCGTGCGGGTGCCCACCGCCCGGAGGAAGCCGAAGAAGGGCAAGCTCAGCCTCGTGGGCGCGCGGGGCAACAACCTCAAGAACGTCTCGGTGGATATCCCGCTCGGCACCTTCACCTGCGTCTCGGGGGTCTCGGGCGGCGGCAAGTCGACCCTCATCATCGATACGCTCTACAAGTCCGTGGCGAAGACCCTGAACGGCGCGCACGAGCACCCGGCCCCGTTCGAGCGCCTCGACGGCCTGGAGAACCTCGACAAGGTCATCGATATCGACCAGTCGCCCATTGGGCGGACCCCGCGCTCGAACCCGGCCACGTACACGGGCGCGTTCACGCCGATCCGCGACTGGTTCGCCGGCCTGCCCGAGGCCAAGGCGCGGGGCTACCAGGCCGGGCGCTTCTCCTTCAACGTCAAGGGCGGGCGCTGCGAGGCCTGCTCCGGCGACGGCGTCATCAAGATCGAGATGCACTTCCTGCCCGACGTCTACGTCACCTGCGACGTGTGCAAGGGTCGCCGCTACGACCGCGAGACCCTGGAGGTGAAGTACCGCGACCGCTCCATCGCGGACGTCCTCGACATGACCGTCGAGGAGGCCGCCGACCTGTTCAAGGCGGTGCCGACCATCCGGGAGAAGATGGAGACCCTGGCCCGCGTCGGGCTCGGCTACGTCAAGGTCGGCCAGCAGGCCACCACCCTGTCGGGCGGCGAGGCCCAGCGGGTGAAGCTGTCGAAGGAGCTGTCGAAGCGGGCCACCGGCCGGACCCTCTACATCCTCGACGAGCCGACCACCGGGTTGCACTTCCACGACGTCGCCAAGCTCATGGAGGTTCTCCACGAGCTCGTCGACCAGGGCAACACCGTGGTGGTGATCGAGCACAACCTCGAAGTCATCAAGACCGCCGACTGGGTCATCGACATGGGCCCCGAGGGCGGCGACGGCGGCGGCGTGGTCGTGGCCGAGGGGACTCCCGAGCAGATCGCCCAAGCGAAGAAGAGCCATACCGGGCGCTTCCTGCGCGACGTCCTCGCCCGCCGGCCGCCGGCGCCCGTCGTCGCCAAGGGCCGCAAGGCCGCCGTTTAGGGATCGGGCGGCCCTCCGAACCGGCCCTCGGACGCGGATCGGTGGCGCTTCGGGGTGATTCGCGGGGCGGCCAAGGCTTTTTGGCCATTCGGGGCGGCCCCGCATCGCGGGAGCGGTCGAAGGCCCCCGGCGCCAAAGGTTAACGCTTGCGCAATCGCCGGAGGCGTCTTTCCTGTTTTGCCCGGTCCGTGCGGGGGCGACAAATGCTTGCGCCGTCAGCGATATCGTTCCGGTTCGTCCGAACGGACCCGCGTGCGCCGCGCCACAATGGTTAACGAACCGCGCTGTTGCACCGCGGCAAGATTGCGGCTTTTGCGCAACGGTCAGTTTGGAACTGCCCCGTTTCAGTGCAACGCGCTGTCATTCCGAGCCGAGCTGTAGAATAGTTCCCCTCGTTGAGACACGAATTCGGGCCGCAAGGGGGGCCTTCCAAACCAACGGGAACACGCTGCTCCAAAGCAGCGGACCGGCAGAATGGTGCGGAAGGCTACGCGGCGCCCGCCTGAAATCCTTGGGAAGGACAGACACATGATGAAGAACTGGCTCGCCGCCGGAGCGGTGGCGCTTTCGGTCGGCATGTCCGCCACCGCCGCCTTCGCCCAGACGACCACGGTTCCCGGTGAGCAGGTCGGCCTCGCCACCGGCGCCCCGCTGCCCGAGGGCATCTACGCCCTCAACACCTTCGTCTACCGCAGCAACGAGAACACCGGCCCCGGTGCCGTCGACGTCGGCGTCAACGTGCCCGTGCTCGTCTGGTCGACCCCGTTCGTGCCGTTCGGCGGCCGCGTCGAGCTCCTCGTCGCTCCCCCGACCGTGTTCGCCTTCGGCAAGAACAGCGGTCCCCAGGGCGCCCGTGATCTGTCCATCAACGTCGGCACCTTCGTCGGCGGCATCTGGGCCTTCGATCTCGGCAACAACTTCGGCGTCAGCTTGCTCGGCGGTGTCTACCTCAACGAGCTCAATGCCGGTCGCGGCGTCCTCGTCAACAACTCCGGCAACTTCGCCGGTGCGCCGGTTCTCGGCCAGCTCGCCTCGAACACCTACCGCATGGGCGTCGCCGCCAGCTACACCGGCGATGGCTACAACCTGACCGCCAACCTGACCGCCAACATCTACGACTCGCCGGCCTCGTTCGGCGGCGCCAACACGGTGGGCTTCGGCAACACCCGCGGTCCCTTCAACATCTCCGATTCGCTCAACCTCGACCTGACCGCGACCAAGAAGTTCGGTAAGTTCGAGATCGGCGCCATCGGTTACGGCACCTACAACTTCGACATCAGCCCCTTCAGCCTCGCTGCCGGCAACCGCGGCAACTTCTCGGTCGGCGGTCTCATCGGCTACGACTTCGGACCCGTCACCGCCCAGGCCTACGTCGCCACCACGGTCGCCAACGCCGTGCGCCGCGCCGACACGGTCGAAGGCTGGTTCCGCCTGATCGTTCCGCTGTACTCGCCCACCGCCGTCGCCGCCGCTCCGGTGTCGCCGATCATCCGCAAGTACTGATCCCGCAAGTACTGATCCCGCAAGGACTGATCGCGGACCTCCGGGTCCGCGGGTCCCCGGACACAACACGCCGTTCCTCCCCCGGGAGGGACGGTTTTTCGTTTTTGGCGCCCTCGGCGCTGGGGTCGACCGCCGGAGGCTCGCGCGAAACTCGGGTCACCGCGGGGGGCCGTCAGCCACTCCTTAAGTCTCCTCGTTCAGAATGTCCGCTCGAACGACGCGAGACCCGACCGATGCAAGCCAGCGAGACCGGCGCGATGGGACCCGACGGATCGGCCCGGGCGTCATGTCCGGAGCGCGGATTGCCCGGCCGTGGCCTGACGCAGGTGGCGCTGTTCTCCGGCACCCTGATGCTGGCGGCTTTCCTGCTGTTCAGCCTGCAGCCGATCTTCACCAAGCGGATCCTGCCCGTCCTCGGCGGCACGCCGGGGGTGTGGTCCGTCGCCATGGTGTTCTTCCAGGCCCTGCTGCTCGCGGGCTACGCCTACGCCCACGCCCTGACCCGGTGGCTGCCGTTCCGGATCGCCGCGACCGTGCACGGCCTCGTGCTGCTCGGGGGCGCCGCGTTCCTTCCCATCGGGATCGCCGCCGGATACGGGAGCGTCGGCACGGGCGACGAGGCCCTGTGGCTGGTCGGCCTCTTCCTCGCCTCCATCGGCGCGCCGTTCTTCGCCCTCTCGGCGAGCGCGCCCCTGCTCTAGGCCTGGTTCGCCCGCTCGGACGACCCCGCGGCGGCGGACCCGTACTTCCTCTACCGGGCCTCGAACCTCGGATCGTTCGCGGCCCTCCTCGCCTATCCCCTCGCCATCGAGCCGATGCTGGGCCTCGCCGAGCAGACGCGGCTGTGGTCGGTCGGCTACGGCCTCGGGGCCTGCGCACTGGCGGCCTGCGCCCTCTCGGTGATGCGAGCGGCGCGAAGGCCGGTTCGCGCGGCGGAGGCCGAGGCCGAGGCCATCGGCCCGTCCCGGCGCCTGGCCTGGATCGGCCTCTCGGCCGTGCCGTCGGGCCTGCTCGTCGCGGTCACGGCCCACATCACCACCGATGTGGCGGCGATCCCCCTCATGTGGGTCATCCCGCTGGCCCTCTATCTCCTGACCTTCGTCATCACCTTCCGGCCCCTCGCCACCTGGCCGGAGCGCCCCCTCGCCGTCCTGCTGACGGCCGGGACGGCCTTGGTCCTGGGCGTCGCCGTCATCGGGCGCCTGCCGTTCCTGATCGATCTGCCCTTGAGCCTCGGGCTCGGCTTCGTCGCGAGCCTCGTCGCCCACCGGGCCGTCTACGGGCTGCGGCCGTCCGCACGACGCCTGACCGAGTTCTACCTGTTCACGTCGCTCGGCGGCATGCTCGGGGGCCTGTTCGCGGCGCTCATCGCCCCGCGGCTGTTCCCGACGGTGGCGGAGTACCCGCTGCTCCTCGTCGCGGCCCTGGCCTGCCGCCCCGGCACCTTCGCGGGCCTGCGCCGCGTGCGCCCCGACCTGCGGCACCGGCTGCGCCCGGCCCTGCTCGCCGGCGCGGTCGTCGGAATCGTCGGGGTGCTGGGATGGCGCGTCCCGGGCCTCGCGCCCCACCTGGCGATGATCGTGCTGATGGCCGGGCTTCTGGTGAGCTGGCGCGCGCCGCGGCGAGTCGTCGGCTTTGCCGCGCTGCTCTGCGCCCTCGCCCTGGCGATGCCGCACCTCGTCGCCCGGGACTACGAGAGCCGACGCAGCTTCTTCGGGGTCCATCGCATCGAGACCGATGCGTCGGGCCGCTTCCGCCTGCTCACGCACGGCACCACGCTGCACGGCGCCATCCGCATCCGCGCGGACGATGGCGGGCCCGCCCTCGGGCGGCCCGAATCCACCACCTACTACGCGCCCGGCAACGCCATCGCGGATGTCCTCGCGGTCGGCCGCGCGGCGCACGGGCCCCTGCCGGCGGTGGCCGTGGTAGGCCTCGGCGCCGGCAGCCTCGCCTGCCAGTCCGAACCCGGGGAAGCCTGGACGTTCTACGAGATCGATCCCGTGGTCATCCGCCTCGCCACCGACCCCGCCCGGTTCCGCTTCCTCCAGGAATGCACGCCCTCGGCCCGGATCGTCCAGGGCGACGCCCGCCTGACCCTCGCCGCCGAGACCGGTTCGGTACGCGTGCTCATCGTCGACGCGTTCTCGTCCGACGCGATCCCGATGCACCTGCTCACGGGTGAGGCCCTGGCGCTCTACCGCAGCCGTCTCGATGCGCAGGGCGTCCTCGCGCTCCACATCTCCAACCGCCATTTCGACCTGCGGCCGGCCCTGGCGCGCGCCGCCGCCGAGCAGGGCCTGACCCTCCTCCAGCGCCTCGACCGGCTCGACGAGCCCTTCGAGGCCCACTACCGCGCGCCCGCCCTCGTGGTCATCGCCACCCGCGATCCGGTGGTCGAACGGGAAGCCGTGCGGCTGGGCTGGACGCCCGTCGCCCCCGACATGACGCGCCGGCCCTGGACCGACGACTACGCCAACGTCCTCGAAGCGTTCTTCGACAAGCTCGGGCACACGAAGGCCGCGCCGCTGCGGGATTGATGCCGGCGGCGCGGGGTGCGTGAGCCGGGCCGCTAACCGACCCGGTTGAGCCGGCGCGCGCCGGCGAAGCGGTTGAGGAAGCGCGGCTCCTTCTCGGGGGCGATGCGGAAGGCGAGGTGCATGGTGCCGCCCTCCTCCTCGCGCCGGTCCAGAACCTCGCCGTTCTCGTAGAGCCAGTGCAGGGACGCCCCGTCCTCGGGCGGCAGCACCACCGCGAAGGTGGAGCGCTGGCGCGCGATGCGGGCCTCGATCCGGCTGGTGAGCGCCGTGAGCCCCTCCCCCGTGAGGGCCGAGACGAGGACCGGCGCGTCGCTGTCCCGATCCGTGCGCCCCTGCGCGCTGAGGTTGAGCAGACGCGTGCGCTCGGCCGGATCCAGGAGGTCGGCCTTGTTCCAGACCTCGATGATCCGGGTGGCGCTGGTCTCGATCCCGAGTTCGCGCAGCACCGCGCCGACATCCTCGGCCTGGGCCTCGCTGTCGCCGTGCGACACGTCACGGACGTGGAGCAGGATGTCGGCCTCGATCACGTCCTCCAACGTGGCCCGGAAGGCCGCGATGAGGGAGGTCGGCAGCTCGGAGATGAAACCCACCGTGTCGGACAGGATCACCGTCTCGCCATGCGGCAGCTTGGTGGCGCGCGCCGTCGGGTCGAGGGTGGCGAACAGCATGTCCTGCGCCATCACCTGGGCCTTGGTGAGGGCGTTGAAGAGGGTCGACTTGCCGGCATTGGTGTAGCCGACGAGGGCAACGATGGGATACGGCACCCGTGCCCGGCCCTGCCGGTGGAGGCCGCGGGTGCGGGTGACGCCGTCGAGTTCGCGCTCGATCTTCGTCATCCGCTCCTGAATCATGCGGCGGTCGGCTTCGATCTGGGTTTCGCCGGGGCCGCCGAGGAAGCCGAAGCCGCCGCGCTGGCGCTCCAGGTGGGTCCAGGACCGCACGAGGCGGCTGCGCTGGTAGGCCAGATGCGCGTGCTCGACCTGCAGCGTGCCCTCGCGCGTCGAGGCGCGGCGCCCGAAAATCTCGAGGATGAGGCCGGTGCGGTCGATGACCTTGCAGCCGAACTCCTTCTCAAGATTGCGCTGCTGGACCGGCGACAGGGCGCAATCCATCACCACGAGGCCGATCTCGCGCGCCTTGATCACGCCGGCGAGTTCCTCGACGCGGCCCTTGCCGAGATAGGTCGACGGCCGGATGCGCTGTACCGGCGCGAAGATCGCCTCGACCACGTCGAGCTCGATGGCGGCGGCGAGGCCCGAGGCCTCGTCGAGGCGCGCTTCGTTGGAGCGCAGGATCTCGGTGTTGTGGACGCTCCCGACACTGCGCTGCGCGACCCGGCCGAGATACGGCCCGACCACGAGGGTGTGGGTCGCGGCCGCGATGTCGCCCTCGGGGGCGGCCATCGCCTGGAGCCGGGCTTCGCCGGGCGTCATGATTTCCGTCATAGGTTACGCGTCAGACCCTGTCCTGTGATCTCAGGACATTGGGCGCGCGGACACGCCAGACAAGGGCGCGGGGTGCTAATCCGGGGAAACAGGCCTTCGACTCTCCTCGGATCAAACGGACCCCTTCCATCGGAGGAGATCGAAGCGATCGCAGGCCACACCACCGTCGTTCCGGGGCGTGCGCTGAGCCAACCCGGACGGCCGCGCCGGAGGCGTGCAATCCAGATCTGCAGATTGCGGAAAAATTCGGCGGACCCTGTGTTTCTGGATCCCGGGTTCCGCTGCGCTGCCCCGGGATGACACGGCGCAGGAGACGCCCGTTTCCTCAAGCGTCCCCGCAATCGCTCAGGCCAGCGCCTTCTCCACCGGGGCGGTCTCGTCCGGCTCGAACAATTGCACGGGATGGCCCGGCATGATGGTCGAGATGGCGTGCTTATAAACAAGCTGGGAATGGCCGTCGCGACGAAGGAGGACGCAGAAATTGTCGAACCACGTCACCACGCCCTGAAGCTTGACCCCGTTGACGAGGAAGATGGTGAGCGGGATCTTGTTCTTTCGAACGTGGTTCAGGAACGTGTCCTGCAGGTTTTGAGCGCGTTCGCCCGCCATTGTTCTTATCCTTGATCAAACTGCCGCCCGCCGCGAATGACGGGTTCTCATCAGTCGGGTGCGGGGTGTTCGGAGCGACGACTTGATCCGGTGCCCCCCGCGGACACCATTACACGTGCATCGGCGCAGCGATGCAAGTCCGGCTCGGAGAGTCCGGCTCCAAAAGTCAGGCTCGGCAAGCCCGTGTTGGCAGCCCGTGTTGGCAAGCCCGTCTGCCGGCCATGCGCCCGGCATCGTCCGTGCCGCGCCTCAGGGGCCGATGCCGAGGGACTTCAGTTTCCTGTGCAGGGCCGAACGCTCCATGCCGATGAACTCGGCCGTGCGCGAGATGTTGCCCGAGAATCGGGCGATCTGCGCCACGAGGTACTCGCGCTCGAAGATCTCGCGGGCTTCGCGGAGCGCGAGGCTCATGAGCTTCTCGCCGCCCGAGCCGTTGGGCGTCGTCGGCACCAGGGCCCCGATCTCGGTCGGGAGCATCTCGGAGGTGACCTCCTGCTCCGGGTCGGTGTGGGTGAGGATCATCAGGCGTTCGACGTTGTTGCGCAGCTGACGCACGTTGCCGGGCCAGTCGTGCGATTGCAGCACCGCCATGGCGTCGTCGGCGATGCGCCGGCGCGGCAGGCCGGTGGCGCCCGAGATCTGCTCCATGAAGAACGCGATCAGCTCGGGCACGTCCTCGCGGCGCTCGGACAAGGCCGGCACCCGGATCGGCACCACGGAGAGCCGGTGGAACAGATCCTCGCGGAAGCGGCCGGCGGCGATCTCCTCGGCGAGATCGCGCGACGACGACGAGATGATGCGGACATCGACGTGCACCCGGGTGGTGCCACCGACGCGCTGGAAGTTCTGGTCGACGAGGACCCGCAGGATGCGGTTCTGGGTCTCGCGCGGCATGTCGGCGACTTCGTCGATGTAAAGGGAGCCGCCATGGGCCTCCTCCAGGGCGCCGACCCGGCGCGCCCGCCCCTCCCCCGCCTCGACGCCGAACAGCTCGGCCTCCATGGTGTCGGGGGTGATGGTGGCGGCGTTGATCACCACGAACGGCCCGTTGGCGCGCGTCGACGTGGCGTGCAGGGTGCGGGCCGAGAGCTCCTTGCCGGAGCCCGGCGCCCCGAGGATCATCACCCGGGCGTTGGTGGGCGCCACGCGCTCCACGGTCTGGCGCAGCTGGTTGCACACCACGGAGGCACCGACGAGGCGGCTCGCCTGCCCCGAGCGGGTCTTGAGGTCGCGCACCTCGCGCTTGAGGCGGGACGCCTCCAGGGCGCGCTCGGCGACGAGGATGAGCCGGTCCGCCTTGAACGGCTTCTCGATGAAGTCGTAGGCGCCCGCCTTGATGGCCGCCACGGCGGTCTCGATGTTGCCGTGGCCCGAGATCATCACCACGGGCAGATCGGGGTGGCCCGCCTTGATCTGATCCAACACCTGCAGCCCGTCGAGGCGCGAGCCCTGGAGCCAGATGTCGAGGAAGACGAGGTGGGGCCGGCGCGATTCGATGGCCGCCAGGGCCTCGTCGGAGCCGCCGGCCGTGCGGGTGCGGTGGCCCTCGTCGTCGAGGATGCCGGCGACGAGGTCGCGGATGTCGGCCTCGTCGTCGACGATCAGGATATCGGCGCTCATGACTGCATCTCCGCGATTGGGGGGGCCGTCCGCGCGGCGCCCTTCTCATCCTGCGCGGAGGGTTGGCCCTCCGGCGTCGTCTGCCCCGGGGGGGCCTTCTCCTGCGGAACTTGCGGCACGCGCATCCGCACGCGTCCGCCCCGTCCCTCGGGGTTGTCGTTGAGTTCGATCCCGCCGCCGTGCTCTTCCAGCACCTTGCTGACGATGGCGAGGCCGAGTCCCGTCCCGCCCTCGCGGGTGGTCATATAGGGCTCGAGCAGGCGCTGGCGCCCCTCGGCGGGAAATCCCTTGCCGTTGTCGGTGACCTCGATGACGGCGAAGCCCTCCTCGAGGATGAGGCGCACGTCGACTTTCCCCTTGCCCAGATCGGCCTCCGGCACCGCCTGCACCGCCTCGACGGCGTTCTTGAGGATGTTGGTGATGGCCTGGGACAAAAGCCGGATGTCGAAGGCCGCGAGCACCCGCTCGGTCCCGGCCTCCGAGAAGCCGAACTCCATGTCCGGATGGGCCACGCGCATCATGAACAGGTTCTGGCGGGTGATCTCGCTGAGATCGTTCTGGGCGATGGCCGGCTTCGGCATCCGGGCGAAGGACGAAAACTCGTCGACCATGCGTTTGATCTCGTCGACCTGGCGGATGATCGTCGCCGTGCACTGGTCGAACACGTCCTTGTCCGCGACGATCACTTTTCCGTATTTGCGCCGGATGCGCTCGGCCGAGAGCTGGATCGGCGTCAGCGGGTTCTTGATCTCGTGGGCGATGCGGCGGGCCACATCGGCCCAGGCCGAGGTGCGCTGGGCCGAGACGAGGTCGGTGATGTCGTCGAGCGTCACCACGAAACCGCGGGCGCCCCCTTGCGCCTGCTCGCTGGTGACCCGGACCGTCACCGTGCGCTCGCGCCCGTCGCGGGTGAGCTGGATCTGCTGCTGAAGGGCGCGCTGACGGCCCTCGCCGCCCTCGGGGAACAGCGGCGCCAACTCGGGCACGGCCTGGATCAGGGGCTGGCCCACGATGGCGTCCGCCGTCAGCCCGAGGGTGCGCTCCACGGAGGGGTTGGCGATGGTGACGCGCCCCCCCGCATCGACCCCGATGACGCCCGGCGAGACGCCCGACAGCACGGCCTCGGTGAAGCGCCGGCGCCGGTCGATGAGGTCGCTCGCCGCCATCAACCCGTCGTGCTGGCGCCTGAGCTCCTGCGTCATCTTGTTGAAGCTCTCGGACAGGTGCGCGAGGTCGCCGTCGCTCTTCCGGGCCGGGACCTGGGCGTAGAAGTTGCCCGACGCGACCTGATCGGCGGCGTTGATGAGCCGGCGGATGGGCGCCACGAAGCGGTTGGCGAAGTTGAGCCCGAACCACACCGCCGACAGCAGGGCGATGAGGGCGATGAGCACGAACACCGAGGCGAAGCTGATCTGGATCGAGCGCTTCAGGGAATCGTAGGTGAGGTACTCGGCCGCCGCCGCCCGCGACACGCCGGGGAACTCGACGGCGAGCTGGCTGACCTCGCGCTGCACCAGCAGCACGGCGCCGTCATAGGCGGTCATCCGAAACAGGGCGGCGAAGATCCGGCCCTCGCTCGGCACGAGGCAGATGGGGTCGGTGGATTTCGCCGCGTCCTCGAAGGCGGCGGCCGAGGGCAGGCGCCGGTCCTTCAAGGGATCGATCTGCGCGCGCGCCACCACGGAATCGGGGCCGCGCATGATCTCGGCCACCGGCAGGCCGAGGGCCGTGGCGCGGGTGGTGAGGAAGCTCTCGAACCATTGCCGGTTCACGTCGAAGTTCGGCCGTGCCCGGGTGAGGTCGTCGGCCAGAATCCGGATCTCGCGGGCGAGGCTCTGGCACTGGTTCTCCTGATAGGCGTCCGCCACCTCGACGGATTTCAGCACCACGTCGCGGACCCGGTCGGTGAAGCCCAGCGACAGGCCCCGGTCGATGGTCACGGCCGCCACCACGGCGAGCAGTACGGTTGGCAGGATGGCGATGAGGGAGAACAGGCCGACGATGCGGGTGTGGAGCCGGGCCACCGCCGCGTTGGTGCGGCGCGCGTGCAGGAAGACCCGCGCCTCCCAGGCGATGATGACGATGAGACCGAGCACGAGGACGACGTTGATGCCGAGCAGCGTCAGCCCGACGGTGGGCGTCGGCGTCACCCGGATCACCCCGGCGAGAATCAGGAAGGTGGCGATGGCCGAGACGAGGGCGGTGACCACCACCAGGGCCCCGACCCAGCCGGGTCCGCGCGGCGGCGGCTTCAACGGAGCCGCATCGGAATCCGGCGGCGTTCCGGCCGTGCCGGACGCCTCCCCAGAACCCTTCGATGCCTTGAAACGCCGCAGCCACGCCATGCGTGATGCATCGCCACAACAGTGTGGCGAAATTAATACGGATTGGGCAGGAAGTCCTTCGGAAGGGCGGCGCTTGGATCGCCGATGAATGTCTCCGGCGGGATCCCCGGCGAGGCACGAACCCTGCCTTGCGCCCCGCCATCGACCCGTGACCAAAATTCATTATCCTCGCGCCATCCCAGTCAAGAGACCCCCATGCCCGACACACCCGTCTTCGCGACCGCCGCCGTGGCCGCGCCCCATCGGCTCGCCGCCCGCGCCGGCCAGCACGTCCTGGCGCAGGGCGGCAACGCCATCGAGGCCATGGCGGCCATGGCGGCGACCATCGCGGTGGTCTACCCGCACATGAACGGGATCGGCGGCGACGGGTTCTGGCTGGTCCGCGAGCGCGGCGGCCGGGTGCGCGGCATCGAAGCCTGCGGCCCGGCCGGCGCGCTGGCCACGATTCCCCGCTACCGCGGCAAGGGCTACGACGTGCTGCCGTCGCGTGGCGCCGACGCGGCCCTGACCGTGGCGGGTGCCATCGGCGGCTGGAGGCTCGCCCTCGATCTCGCCAAGGCGCTGGGCGGGCGCCTGCCCTTGGAGACCCTCCTGGCCGACGCCATCGGGCATGCCCGCGACGGCGTCGCCGTCTCGCCCTCGGAGGCGCGCTACGTGCCGAAGGAGATCGACACCCTCCACGACCAGCCGAATTTCTCCAAAACCTTCCTCGACGACGGCAAGCCGTATGCGGCCGGTGCGATCCGGCGCCTGCCGGGCCTCGCCGACACCCTGGCGCAGCTCGCCCATGCGGGCCTCGACGATTTCTACCGGGGGGATCTCGGCCGCGAGATCGCCGCCGACCTCGCCGATCTCGGGTCGCCCGTGACCCGGGCCGATCTCGAAGCCTACGCGCCGCGCGAGCGCCAGGCCCTCAGCCTGCGCCGGCGCGACGCCACCCTCTACAACTTCCCGCCCCCGACCCAAGGCATCGCCGCCCTGCTGATCCTCGGGATCTTCGACCGCCTCGGCGTCACCCGGCCCGAGACGACGGCGCATTATCACGGGCTCATCGAGGCGACGAAGCGCGCCTTCGCCATCCGCGACCGCATCGTCACGGATTTCGACCGCCTCAGCGTCGATCCCGCGCGCTTCCTCGACCCCGCCCGCCTCGACCGCGAGGCCGCCGCCATCGACATGCGCCGCGCCGCCACCCTGCCCCTGCGCAATCCCGGCGAGGGCGACACCGTGTGGATGGGGGCGATCGACAAGGACGGCCTCGCCGTCTCCTACATCCAGTCGATCTACTGGGAGTACGGCTCCGGCGTGGTGCTGCCGAAGACCGGCATCCACTGGCAGAACCGCGGCACGTCGTTCTCCCTCGACCCCAACGCCGTCAATCCCCTGGAGCCGGGCCGGCGCCCGTTCCACACCCTGATCCCGGCGCTTGCCGCCTTCGACGACGGCCGGGTGATGGCCTACGGTTCCATGGGGGGCGACGGCCAGCCCCAGTTCCAGGCCCAGATCTTCGCCCGCTACGCCGATTACGGCATGAGCCCGGCCGCCGCGGTGGACGCGCCGCGTCTGCTCTACGGCCGGACCTGGGGGGCGGAATCCCTCACCGTCAAGGTCGAGGACCGGTTCGACCCCGCCTGCATCGCCGCCCTCGGCGCCATGGGGCACACGGTGGAGGAACTCGGCGGCGCCTACATCGATTCGCTGGGCCATGCCGGCATGCTGGTCCGTCACCCCGGCAACGGCCGCATCGAGGCGGTGCACGATCCGCGCTCGGACGGCGGGTCCGAAGGGCTGTAGAAGCCGGCCCGGCGCGTTTCGCGCGCCAGAGCATCAGGCACAGAGCGGTTCAGACTCCATGGCGGCATCCGAGCAGACCCATAGCGATTATTGGAACGGCGACGCGGGCGCCCGCTGGGCCCGCCATCAGGCGACCTTCGATCGGGTGTTCGCGCCGCTGACCGAACGCCTGTTCGCGGGCGCCGCCCTGCGCCCCGGAGACGCCGTGCTCGATGTCGGGTGCGGTGCCGGTGCCACCGCCCTGCGGGCCGCCGACATCGTCGGTCCGTCCGGCCGCGTCACCGCCGCCGACGTCTCGGCGCCCCTCCTCGCCGTCACCGCGCGCCGGGCCGCATCCCGGCCGCCCGGCGGCGCCCCCATCGCCCTGGTGGAGGCCGATGCGCAGACGCACGCCTTCGCGGACGCGGCGTTCACGCACCTGATCTCGCGCTTCGGGATCATGTTCTTCGACGACTCGATCGCCGCCTTCGCCAACCTCCACCGCGCCCTGCGGCCGGAGGGCCGGCTGACGATGCTGTGCTGGCGAGCCCAAGCCGAGAACGCCTGGATCGACCACCCGTTCGGCCTCGTCCGCGCCCTGGTGCCGGAGCCGGAGCCGACGCCCTTCGACGCCGCCGGCCCGTTCCGGTTCGCCGATCCGGCCCGGCTGCCCGGCATCCTGGCCGCCGCCGGGTTCCGCGACATCGCCCTCATGCCCGTGGACGAGCCCCTCGTGCTCGGTCACTCCGAGGCCGGCGACCCCCGGGAAGCGGCCGAGGCGGCGGCGAACTTCGCCCTCGACCTCGGCCCGGCTTCCCGCCTCGTCCGCGATCAGACCCCCGAGATCCGCAGCCGCGCCCACGCGATCGTCCTGCGCGACTTCGCGGAGAGGGTCTCGAACGGAGCCCTGCGGCTCGGAGCGGCGTGCTGGCTGGTCACGGCCGTGCGTTAACGCCGAACGACCAGACGACACCGGACATCCTGGCACGGCGTATGCTTCGGGCGCTCCGCCTCAGGAGTGAATTATGGATACGATCGTCTCCCGCCAGCGCTGGCTGCAACTCGGCCTCGGCCTCGTCGCCATGATGGCGATCTCCAGTCCCCAGTATGTCTGGACCCTCTTCACCAAGCCGCTGATGGCGACCACCGGCGCGACGCTGGCCGCCATCCAGGTCACCTTCACCATCGTCATCGTCCTGCAGACGTTCTTCTCGCCCGTGCAGGGCTACCTCATCGACCGGTTCAGCCCGAAGGTGATGATCGCGCTGGGCGCCGCGCTCTCGGGCCTCGGCTGGGTGCTCGCCGCCCGGATCGACAGCCTGTGGGGCCTCTACGCCACCTACGGCCTGTTCTGCGGTCTCGGTACCGGCATCGTCTATGTCGGCATCGTCGGCCTGATGGTGAAATGGTTTCCCGACCGGCGGGGCTTCGCCGTCGGCGTGGTTGCGGCCGGCTACGGCATGGGCGCCCTGCTCACCACCTTCCCCATCACCAACATGATGGCGGCCTCGGGCTACCGCGAGACCCTGACCACCTTCGGCATCGTGCTCGGCATCGTCGGCGTACTGGCCGCCCTCGGCCTGCGCGCCCCGCGCCCCGGCGAGGCCCTGCCGGCGCCGGCCCGCAACCTCTCGACCTGCACCCACGACACGGCGCCGAAGGAGATGCTGCGCACGCCGCTGTTCTGGTTGATGTTCGTGATGATGACGATGATGTCCACGGGCGGCCTGATGGTGGTGGCGCAGTTCGCCTCCTTCGCCCGCGACTTCGGGGTCGCCGACGCCATCGTGTTCGGCTTTGCCGCCCTGCCCTTCGCCCTGACGTTCGACCGGATCACCAACGGCCTCACCCGCCCGTTCTTCGGCTGGGTCTCGGACCGGATCGGCCGGGAGAAGACCATGGCCATCGCGTTCGCGGCCGAGGCCGTCGCCATCGCGCTGATGCTGGTGTTCCGCGAGAACGCCTACGCGTTCGCCCTGCTGTCGGGGGTCGTGTTCTTTGCCTGGGGCGAGATCTTCTCCCTGTTCCCGTCGCTCCTCACCGACACCTTCGGCACCAAGCACGCCACCACGAATTACGGCTTCCTGTACATGGCGCAGGGCGTGGGCTCGCTGCTGGGCGGCCCCGTCGCGGCGATGATCTACGCCGCGCAAGGGTCGTGGATCCCGGTGTTCGGCATCGCCATCGGCCTCGACCTCCTCACCGCCGCCCTCGCCTGGTTCGTCCTGCGTCCCATGCGGCGCGAGTGGCTCGGGCTCGGCGGCGCGTCCGTGGCCGTGGGCAAGCCCGCCCTGGCGTGAGCCCGCGGGCAGTCGCGGAACGAGAACGAAAGACGGCGGGGCCCCGAGCCCCGCCGTTCTTCGTTTCCCATCGCCCCGGGGCGTCTACAGGCCGAGCAGGGCCTGGGATGCGCCGATGAGGGTGAAGACCAGGCCGCCCACGAAGGCGACCGCCATGGCGTAGGAGAACCCGTTCCAGATCAGCGAGACCGCCTTGAGGGACCGGTTCAGCAACGGTTGCCACCCGCGGTCTGGCCGTACTGCTTGACCGGGAAGTTCTGCTGGTTGGCGTTGCCCTCGGCGGCGGAGCTCACCGGGCAATTCGCGGGCGAGCGGGATTGCGGGTTGCCGTAGAGCGTGCCGGTCGTCTCGGTGTCGTTGGCGAACCCGGTGTAGCGGGCCGGGCGATCGAAGGCCATCGCGGACGAGATCGAAGCAACACCAAGGACCAGGGCGGCGGTGGCGGCGGCGATACGGGTCATCATAATGGTCTACTAGCTCCTGATCAGTACAGTCCGGCGGTCCGGTCTGTTTCCGTTGCATCTGATACTGATATAGGGTGCCTTTGCCGGATACGACGTGTCGCGACGCACGCGGCATCGCGGATTAAGCACAGACGCTTCTCTCGCGTCACGCGGCCGGATTCAGTGCGGTTTCTGCCGGCGCGTCGGCCCACGCCACCGCGTAGAGCGCCAGGTCGCGGGTGTCGCGGCACTCCGAGGGCGGCATGGCCGAAAGGGTCAGGCCCGAGCGGATCGCCGGGCCGAGGAGGCGCAGGAAGGCGTCCGACGCGGTTAGGGTCAGGTCCGCTGCCTTGGCCCGCGCTTCGATCCGCGCGAGGGTGTTCATCGCCTGGCCGAGCACCGTGAACTCGGCCCGGTGGCCGTCGTCGAACACCCCGACGAGCACCTCGCCGCAATGGAGCGCCATGGTGATGCGCAGGGTCGGCCGCCCTTCGCGGGCCCGCTCGGCGTTGAGGGCCGCGAGGCGCGCGACGATGGCGCGCCCGCAGGCCAGCGCCGCATGGGCCTGGGCCTGCGGGCGCCCGACGACGAACTGCGCCAGGATTCCGTCGCCCACGTACTTGTCGACGATGCCGCCGTGCTCCGTCACCGCCACGTGGGTCAGGGCGCGGACATCCAGGAGGGCGCGCACCACCTCCTCCTGCGCGTGCTCGCGGGTGAAGGCCGAGAAGCCGCGCAGGTCGAGGGCGAACAGGCAGGCATGGCGCGAGCGCACGGCTTCGAGGCCCGCGCTCGCGAGTTCGCCGACCACCCGGGTGGGGACGAATCGCGCCAGGGTGGTGCGCTCGCGCTCCATCCGCAGGGCGGTGGTCACGGCCGAGCGCAGGCGCCGCACCCCGTCGATCACCACGAGGCTCGCGGCCATGAAGGTGAGCAGGCCCGGCACCTCCTCGTCGAGGGTGACGTGCGGGCCGAGCAGAGCGCTCTCGGGGTACGCGAAGGCGAACAGGATGGTGCTGCCCCAGGCGAGGCTGACGAGGCCCGCGAACACCGCCGTGTGCAGGACCCGCATGCTCAAGCCCGTTTGGAGCAGGAGCAGGAAGGCGGGGAGCCGGCTCACCGCCGTCGCGGTCTCCTCGGTTTCCACCGCGCCGACGAGCATGTGCTCGACCACGAGGAACAGGGCGACGCCGGCATTGAGGAGCGTCGCCGTCCAGGCGAGCCATTCCGTGTCGGCCGCCTTGTCCGGATCGGTGCCGCCGTATTCCCGGCGGCGGCCGCGATGGGCCTCGCGCCAGTCGGCGAGGCCGAGGCAGATGGAGCAGACGGCGTAGACGACGAGCACGATCCAATGGTTGGCGGTGTGGCTCGATCCGTCGAAGCCCTTGGCGGTGGCCAGCAGCACCAGCACGATCACGAGGTGCAGCACGAGGGAGCGCCGCCCCGAAGCGGTCTGGATGAGGCGCATGACGGTGGGGTCGCCGTGGGGCGGGCGGCGTGTGAACGGGGGCATGAGACTCCGGCAGGAGGGATTCGGGCTGGCCGGTCTTAGGCCACAGGGCGCGAACCGGGCCAACGCCGCATGACGACGCGAGCGATGTCGTGGGCGCATGCGTCGTGAACGCATGCAGATGCCCCGATCATCCGCCGCGCGTCCCTCCCTCACGGCATCGTCAAGTCCCGGTCCCCCGTCCCACCCCCCGCGCCGGCGTCACCGGGCGTTGCGGAACACCTGCAGGTCGAGGTCGCGCACCTTCTTGCGCAGGGTGTTGCGGTTGACCCCGAGCAGCTCCGCCGCGCGGATCTGGTTGCCGCGCGTGGCCGCCAGCGCCGCGCCGATGAGGGGGCCTTCGATCTCGCGCAGGATGCGGTGATAGAGGCCCGGCGGCGGCAGGGTATCGCGATAATTGCCAAAATACTCGGCCAAGTGCCGCTCCACGGCACCCGACAGGGTCTCGCCCTCCCCGGCGGCCTTGCGGGCCGTGCCGTTGGCGGGCGCGCTCTGGGCGAGCGGCAGGGTGTCGAGCTCCGCCTCGATCACCGGCCCGGTGATGGTCTCCTGCGGGTAGAGGGCAGCGAGGCGCCGGACGAGGTTTTCCAGTTCGCGGACGTTACCGGGCCAGCGGTAGCGCTTCAATCGCTCCATGGCCTCGCCGTCGAGCTGCTTGCGGCTCAGGCCCTCGCGCTCCACCATGACGAAGAAGTGCCGGATGAGGTCGGGCACGTCCTCCGAGCGCTCGCGCAGGGCCGGCAGGCGCAGCGGCACGACGTTGAGGCGGAAGAAGAGATCCTCGCGAAAGATGCCCTGCTGGATCGAGACCCGCAGGTCCTTGTTGGTGGCCGCGATGATGCGGACGTTGGTCTTGATCGGCACCCGGCCGCCGACGGTGGTGTACTCGCCCTGCTGCAGCACGCGCAGCAGCCGGGTCTGGGCCTCCATCGGCATGTCGCCGATCTCGTCGAGGAACAGGGTGCCGCCCTCGGCCTGCTCGAACCGGCCGGCCGAGCGCGACAGCGCCCCCGTGAAGGCGCCCTTCTCGTGCCCGAACAGCTCGGACTCGATGAGGTCGCGCGGGATCGCCGCCATGTTGACGGGCACGAACGGGCCCGTGCGGCGGCGGCCGTAATCGTGCAGGGCGCGGGCGACCAGCTCCTTGCCGGTGCCGGACTCGCCCGTGATCATCACCGTGAGATCGGTCGGCATCAGGCGGGCCAGCGCCCGGTAGATCTCCTGCATGGCGGGCGAGCGCCCGACCAGGGGAATATCCTCGTTGCCGGGGTCGGCGCCGGGGGCCGGCGTGCCGCGCGGCCGCGACAGGGCGCGCCCCACGATTGCGATGAGCTCCTTCAGGTCGAAGGGTTTGGGCAGGTATTCGTAGGCCCCGCGCTCCGAGGCACGGATCGCCGTCATGAAGGTGTTCTGCGCGCTCATGACGATGATCGGCAGCTCCGGCCGCACCCGCTTGATGCGGGGCAGCAGATCGAACACGTTCTCGTCGGGCATCACCACGTCGGTGATGACGAGGTCGCCCTCCCCTTCGGCGACCCAGCGCCAGAGGGTGGCGCAATTGCCGGTGGTGCGGACCTCGTAGCCGGCCCGCGACAGCGCCTGGTTCAGGACGGTGCGGATGGCGGCGTCGTCGTCCGCGACGATGATGTGGCCGTTGGGCATGCAGCGACTCTACAGCTCCGCGCTCGACTCGCGCCCGTCACGGGCGCTCGACATGGGAAGGAGAAGGCGGAAGGTGGTGCGGCGCGGCGCGGGATCGCATTCGACGATGCCGCCGTGGTCGCCGACGATCTTGGCCACCAAAGCAAGTCCCAGGCCGGACCCCTGCGCCTTCGTGGTCACGAACGGGTCGAACAGGTCCGGCAGCAGATCGGCGGTGACGCCGGGTCCGTTGTCGCGCACCGCCACCTCGATGGGCAGGCTGACGCGTTCGCGCGAGCCCGGGATCTGCAGGCGCAGGCCCGTGCGGAAGGCCGTCGACAGGGTGATCTCGCCGTCCACCGTGTCGGCGCCGATGGCCTCGGCGGCGTTCTTCACGAGGTTGAGGATCACCTGGATCAGCTGGTCGCGGTTGCCGAGCACCGGCGGCAGCGACGGATCGTAGGTCTCGACGAAGCGGATGTGGCGGGCGAAGCCCGACTGGGCCGAGCGCTTCACCTGATCGAGCACGCCGTGGACGTTGACGGAGACGCGCTCCACCGGGCGCTCGTCGCCGAACAGCTCCATGCGCTCGACGATGCGGACGATCCGGTCGGACTCGTCGCAGATGAGTCGGGTGAGGAGGCGGTCCTCGTCGTCGGCCGATTGCTCAAGGAGCTGGGCCGCCCCCCGGATACCGGCCAGCGGGTTCTTGATCTCGTGGGCCAGCATGGCGCCGAGCGCCACCATGGAGCGGGCCGCCCCCCGGTGGGTGAGCTGGCGGTTCATCTTGTCGGCGATGGTGCGCTCCTGCAGCATGAGCACCACGGCCTCGCCGTCGTCGCCCAGCGGCGTCGCGAACACGTCGACGCTGCGCTCCTGCCCCGAGCGCGGATGCACGAGTTCGACCCCGTACTCGCTGACGCTGGCCCGGCGGCGGCGGACCTCTGTGACGAGGGCCGAGATGGGCGAGGCGAACGGGATGATGTCGGCGAGACGCCGGCGCTGCATCAGCCGGGCGGAATGGTCGAAGAACGATTCGCCGGCGTGGTTCACGTGGAGGATGCGGTCGTCGACCCCGATGGTGAGCACCGGCAGCGGCAGGGCGTTGATCACCGCTTCGCTGGTGGGGGCCGCGACGGTCGGGCCGCGGGACTCGTCAGGGCCCGTCATGCCGCCTTCTCCATCGCCGCGTCCGTCGTCGCCCCGCCGCGGGCTTCCCCGTCGAACGCCGAAGCCAGCAGGGCGATCACCACGGCGGGGTCGGTGGTGGTGAGGAGCCGCGTGCGCCCGTCCGACGACAGGCCGCCGCCGGCCTCGGCATAGGCGGCGAGGTGCTTGCGGGCATGGCGCACGCCCATGCGGACGCCGTAGAGGGCGAGGATCCCCTCGTAATGGGCGATGGCGAAGGCGGCCTTGCGGGCGTTCGTCAGGGTCGGGCCCGCCCGGCCCGCGAGCCCGGCCGCGATCTCGCCGACGAGCCAGGGCCGGCCCACGGCGGCGCGCCCGATCATCACCCCGGCCGCACCCGAGCGGGCGAGGCAGGTCCGGGCCGCGTCGAGGGTGGTGATGTCGCCGTTGGCGATGACCGGGATCGACACCGCCTCGACGACGCTGCGGATGGCGTCCCAATCGGCATTGCCCTTGTAGAATTGCTGGCGGGTGCGGCCGTGGACCGTGACGGCGTTGAGCCCGAGCCCCTCGGCGCGCCGGGCGAGGCTGGCGGCGTTGAGGCTGGCATGGTCCCAGCCGAGGCGCATCTTCACCGTGACCGGAATCGACACGGCGGCGCGCACGGCGGCGAGGATGCGTGTGGCCCCGTCGAGGTCGCGCATGAGGGCCGAGCCGGAGGCGCCGCCGGTCACGACCTTGGCCGGGCAGCCCATGTTGATGTCGATCGCGTCGGCGCCGTTCTCTTCGGCGATCCGCGCGGCCAAACCCATGGGCTCGGGCGCGCAGCCGGCGAGCTGGACGACGTGGGGCTCGATGCCCCCGCCCTCGGCCCGCAGGGTGGCCTCGACGCTGCCGCGCGCGAACTCGGCCGCCGCCACCATCTCGGAGACCACGGCGCTGGCACCGCAGGCCCGGGCGATCCGGCGCATGTGCACGTCGGTGATGCCCGAGAGCGGCGCCAGCAGGACTGGCAGCGGCCAGCCGGAACCGCCCAGCGCCGGGATGGACCCGGGGACGGCGGACGACGGGGAAGAGGGAGAGCGCAGAACGCTCAAATAATCATCATGGATCATTGTGCTCAAGGAATAGTCAAAACCGCGGCGGGCGCAAGCGCTCCCGGCGATTTGATTTCACGCCATGCCCCGCTTAAACGCTGGGCTCGTTCAAGCCCTTACAATCCGCAAGGCCTTGCAACGCGATGGTGGGAGCGTTTTCATGGCCGGCACCGCGTTCGAGGCGGCGGCAGTGGTGGTCGCGGCCGGCCGCGGCATCCGCATCGGCGGCGATGTGCCCAAGCAGTATCGCCGGGTCGGCGGCCAGGCGGTGTTGACCCGGACCCTGGCGGCGCTCGCCGCGCACGAGTCCATCACCTGCATCCAGCCCGTCATCGCGGCCGACGCGGAGGCGTTCTATCACGAGTGCGTCGCCGATCTCGACCCGGCCCACCGCGAGAAACTCCGGGCGCCGGTGCCGGGCGGGGCCACGCGCCAGCTCTCCGTCCGCGCCGGGCTCGAAGCCTTGGCGACGGGGGCGACGCCGGATCTCGTCCTCGTGCACGACGCCGCCCGCCCGCATGTCGACACCGCCCTCATCGACCGCGCCCTGGCGGCCGGGCGCGCCTACGGCGCCGCCGTGCCGGGCTTTGCCGTCACCGACACCATCAAGCGCGTCGAGACCATCGCGCCTGGGATCGGCCGTGTGGTCGAGACGCCGGCCCGCGAAACCCTGCGCGCCGTGCAGACGCCCCAGGCCTTCGCCTTTCGCCTGCTGCTGGATGCGCATCGCGCCGCGCGCGCGGAGAACCTCGACGGCTTCACCGACGACGGGGCGCTCGCCGAATGGGCCGGTCTCCCCGTGGTGGTGTTCGAGGGCGACCCGCGCAATCGCAAGATCACCCAGCCTTCCGACCTCATCGATGCCGACCGCGACTTTTCCGGCCCCGTCTCCCTTTGAGGCGAGACGTGCGTCGGCCGCTTTCACGAAACCCGCTCAGCCTGGAGCCCGCATGACCACCTACCTCACCCGCCTCGGCACCGGCTTCGACGTCCATGCCTTCACGGAGGGCGATCACGTCTGGCTCGGCGGCATCAAGATCCCGGCCGACCGGGGCGTGCTCGCCCATTCGGACGGCGACGTGGCGCTCCACGCCCTCACCGACGCCCTGCTCGGCGCCATCGCGGACGGTGACATCGGCACTCACTTCCCGCCCTCCGACGAGCAGTGGCGCGGTGCCTCCTCGGACCGCTTCCTGGCGCATGCCTGCGATCTCGTCCGCGCGCGCGGCGGCAAGATCGATCACCTCGACATCACCGTGCTGGCCGAGGCCCCGCGCATCGGCGCCCACCGCGAAGCCATCCGCGCCCGCATCGCCGAGATCGCTGGCGTGCCGCTGACCTCCGTCTCCATCAAGGCGACGACCACGGAGAAGCTCGGCTTCGTCGGCCGGGCCGAGGGCCTCGCCGCCCAGGCCGCCGCCACCGTGCGCCTGCCGGAGATCGATCTCGACACCGCCTCCGAGACGTCCGAGCGTCGGTCTTGATCGCAGACACCGCCCTGCTCGCCCGCGCGGAGGCGCTGGTCGCCGCCTTCGCGGCGGCGGGGCGGAGAATCGCCACGGCGGAATCCTGCACCGGCGGCCTCGTCGCCGCCCTGCTCACCGCCGTGCCGGGCTCCTCGGCGGTGCTGGAACGCGGCTTCGTCACCTATTCCAATGACGCCAAATCCGAATCCCTCGGCGTGCCGGCCGCGCTGATCGCCGCCCACGGCGCCGTCAGCCAAGCGACGGCCCGCGCCATGGCGGAGGGCGCCCTCGCCCATGCCCGCGCCGATGTGGCGGTGGCGATCACCGGCATCGCCGGCCCGGGCGGCGGCAGCGCGGACAAGCCCGTGGGACTGGTGCATTTCGGGCTGGCCCTCACGGGCGAACCGACGCGTCATCTGGAGCGGCGCTACGGCGATCTCGGCCGGGGCGAGATCCGGCGTCTGGCCGTGGGGGACGCGCTGGGGTTGCTCGAAGGGCTCGTCGGCCCGAATCCGGCGCCCTGACGGGTTGGCACCGAGCCTCGTGTCCGCGACGACAGGGTTCCGAGGCGCGATCCAGGCAAGTACCCTCGCTGAGGCAGATACCCTCGCCGAGGTAGACCATGCCGATCATTCTCTCGTCGGCGACCCTGGATCGGATGCTCGCGGCGCCGGCCTACGAGGATCTCGTCTGGATCGCCGGCATTCTCGCCGGGTGCAGCCGCTACGATCCCGAGGCGCCGACCTACGGCTTGCCGGAGGTCGCGTTCGGTCTCGTCGAGCGTCTTACGTGGTTCGCCCAGGGCGTCCGCTCCGGCGTATGGACCTACTTCGAAGCCACGCCCCTTCCGTGTCAGAACGCGATGCTGGCGATCCTGAAGGCCGACGCGGCACACCCTGAATTCCGGCAGACCTACGAGACCGGCATGCGCGACTGGCGCACGCCGTCCGCCTTGACGGCCGTGGACGCGTGGATGGACGCGAACGACGATCGCAACACCCGCATCCTATGGGATCTCGTCGCGGCGAACCGGACGCTGCTCCAAGGTCTCGTCAATACCGGCTGAAGCCCTCGGTGGTGAGGGACGCACCCTGCCTCCATCCGCGTGTCGCCCCTTCGGGTCGGCTTGCGAATCACCGCGCGCCATGCTCAACCCACCGCCCGATTGTTCCCGCGCCGACGAGGGAGGCCGCATGCGTATCGTAGCGATTCCCGTCCGTGCCGGCGCCCGCCGCTTCGGCTGCCAGATCTGACGTCAGCCGCGCGCCCGAGGGCGTCCCGCTTCCGTCCGTCGCTCCTTTTCCGATCCTTTTGTCCTTTTGCCCGCCGCCGGTTTCGCACCGTGCCGCGGCCTCCGGAACGACGCGCGATCCGCGTCGCGAGGTTCCCATGTCTGTTCGTAACCAGCGCGAAAGCGCCTATCGGGCGGTCCTCGCCTTCGTGTTCCGCCGATGGCGCGCGCGGCTCGGCCTCGTCGCCGGCCTCGTCGCGGCCATCACCTGTGCCACCCTCGCGGACGTGTTCCTGCCGCTCTACGCCGGTCGCCTCGTCGATGCCCTCGCGGGGGACGACCGCGACGCGGCGCTCGCGGCGGCGTTGCCGGCCTTCGCCGCCATGGCGGCCCTGGGTGCGGTCCATATCGGCCTGCGCCACGTCGCCTGGGCCCTCGTGGTGCCGCTCACCCTCGGCACCATGGCGGACGTGGCGCGGGCCGGCTTCCACCGGGTCCAGCGCCTGTCGACGGACTGGCACGCCAACAGCTTCTCCGGCTCGACGGTCCGCAAGATCTCGCGGGGGATGTGGGCCCTCGACGGGCTCAACGACACTCTGCTCCTCGCCCTGCTGCCCTCCGTGGTGGTGCTGCTCGGCACCATGGTGCTCCTCGGCTGGCACTGGCCCGCCATGGGGGCGGTCATCGGGCTCGGCACCCTGGCCTATGTCGGCACCGCCATCGGCCTCGCCACCAAGGTGATCGCCCCGGCGGCGCAACTCTCCAACGGCTGGGACACCCGGCTCGGCGGCACCCTGTCCGACGCCATCGGGAACAACGCCGTGGTGAAGGCCTTCGGCGCCGAGGGCCGGGAGGATGCGCGCCTCGCGCACATCCTGGGCAAGTGGCACAAGCGCACCCGCCGCACCTGGATGCGGGTGACCTGGAGCGTCACCGCGCAACTCGGCCTTCTGCTCGCCCTGCGCACCGCCATCGTGGGCGTCGCCCTGTGGCTGTGGTGGACGAAGGCCGCCACGCCCGGCGACGTCGCCTACGTGCTTACCACCTACTTCGTGGTGCACGGCTACCTCGGCGACATCGGCCAGCACATCAACCACCTCCAGCGGGCGGTGAACGAGATGGAGGAACTCGTCGCCCTCGATTCAGAGCCCTACGGCGTCGCCGACCGGCCCGGCGCGACGAGGCTCTCGGTGACGGGCGGGGCGCTGCGGTTCGAGGCGGTGACGTTCCACTATGCCGGGCACGCCGCGCCGCTCTACCGCGACCTCTCGGTGACGATTCCCCCCGGACAGCGGGTCGGTCTGGTGGGGCGCTCGGGATCGGGCAAGACCACTTTCGTCAAGTTGGTGCAGCGGCTCTACGACGTCACCGGCGGGCGGATCCGCATCGACGGCATCGACATCGCCGATGTTACCCAAGCCTCGTTGCGCGAGAATATCGCCATCGTGCCGCAGGAGCCGGTGCTGTTCCACCGGTCGCTTTCCGAGAACATCGCCTACGCGCGGCCGGGCGCTTCCGCCGAGGCCATCGAGCGGGCGGCGCGGCTCGCCAACGCGCACGACTTCATCGCCCGGTTGCCGAAGGGCTACGGCACCCTGGTCGGCGAGCGCGGCGTGAAGCTGTCGGGCGGCGAGCGCCAGCGGGTGGCGCTGGCCCGCGCCTTCCTGGCCGATGCGCCGATCCTCATCCTCGACGAGGCGACCTCGAGCCTCGATTCGGAATCGGAGGCCCTGATCCAGCAGGCGATGGAGCGGCTCATGCGCGGGCGCACCGCCATCGTCATCGCCCACCGGCTCTCCACGGTCCGGTCCCTCGACCGCATCCTGGTGTTCGACCGCGGCCGCATCGTCGAGGACGGCCCCCACGATGACCTGATCCATGAGCCGGAGGGCCGGTACCGCGCGCTGTTCGAGACCCAAGCGGCCGTGCGTGCGTGAGGACGGTGCCTCACCTTACGGCGACGGGCGATGCCCCGGCCTGCGGATCGGCGGTCACTTGTCCGGGTGTTCGCAGCGATGGGCACGGCCCTCGGCCGAGACGTAGGCGATCCGGCCGCCCGTCGCCCGGCACTCGGCCGCCCGGGCGTCCATCACCCACTTGTCGGCCAAGGCGAGGCTGAGGGGCACTAGGGTCACGAGGCCGAGGAACACCGCCACCGCCGCGATGGCCCATCCGGTTCCGCGCGGCGGATCGGGAAAGGCCGGCCGCTCCGCCGGGGCGGGGAACAGGAAGGCGAGGGTCGTGAGCCCGAGGAGGGTGGCACTCATGGGGGCACTCATGCGTGGCGCGCGCGGGACGTCGCCCTTCGGCGTCGCGTGCGGTCAGGCCCCGGACCATAGCGGTTCGCACGGATGTTGGCAGGCGACCATGGGAAGCAGCGGGCAGTCGAGCGGTCGGGCCCCCGCTGGCGACCGCATCCGCCGGGGAGGGCTCAGGCCGGGCTGTCGGCCTGGAACCCCGTCCCTCCGCCGGACGGCGAGCGCAGGGAGGCCTGGCAGGTGCAGCCGGGCCGCATGCAGGGCTCGGACCCCTTCTGTGCCAGCTCGCCGCAAATCAGCAGACGATGCAGCAGGTGTTCCATCGGACCCTGCTGGTAGGGCTTCTGCAGGACCGGGACACCCTGGTAGGCCCGCTCCAGCCCCTGCGTGCCGTAGCCCGTGGCGAACAGGAACGGCAGGCTGCGCTCGAACAGTACGTCGGCGATGGGGTAGCTCCGGGCCTCGCCGAGGTTCACGTCGAGCACGGCGGCATCGAACGTCTCGGTGCGGGCGAGCGCCAGGGCCTTGTCGAGGCGCATGGCGAGAACGACCTCGCAGCCGAGGTCCGTCAGCATGTCCTCGGCCAGCATGGCGACGAGGCTCTCGTCCTCGACCAGAAGGACGCGGCGTCCATTCAGCACCGTCATGTGGCGGTCTGCCATGGGGCGGTCTGCCCGGTGATCACGTCCTGTCCCATCCACCCCAACGCGGTCAGGGGCACTTCGAGCCTGCACACCACCCCTGCGACACGATACTCGATCTCGGCCCGCCCATCGAATTCCAGGGGCAATTGGCGCTCGATCAGCCGCGAGCCGAAGCCCTTGCGGGTCGGGGCCGCGACTTCGGGGCCGCCCTGTTCCTCCCACAGCAGGTCGAGTCGTTGTCGGTCGTCCGCCATGGGTTCGAGGGACCAGGTGACGTGGACGCGGCCCTCGGGAACCGACAGCGCGCCGTACTTCGCCGCATTGGTCATCAGTTCGTGCAGGGCCATGGACAGGGTCACCGCCACCTTCGGATGAAGCCGGGCATCCGGCCCGTCCATCCGAAACCGGTCAACGTCGACTTCGGCGAGAAGATGGGGCGCCAGCGCGCGCGTGACCACGCTGCGCAGGCTGGCGCTCTCCCAATTGTCCGCCACGAGGACGTTGTGGGCCGTGGACAGGGCCGCCATCCGGGCGTCGAACACCGTGCGGGCGCCGACCTCGGCCTGGCCCCGGAACGTCTGCGCGGCGATGGACTGCACCGTTGCCAGGGTGTTCTTCACCCGGTGGTTGAGCTCGTTGAGGAGCAGGCGCTGGCGCTCGGCCGCCGCCTTCTCCTCGCTGATGTCGCGCACCTCGATGATGGTGCCGATGATGTTGGCCGAGTCGTCGCGGATCGGGCTGGCGGTGAAGCCGACGGGATAGAAATGCCCGTCGGCGTGGACGAACACCTCCTCGCCCCGCTCGTGGTTGTTCTGGGGGAACGCCCGGTCGATGGCGCATTCCGCGAGGGGGAACGGCCGGCCGTCCGGATAGGTGTGGTGCACGATGTCGTGGAGCGGGCAATCGCGCGCGAGCACCTCGGCCAGGGTGAAGCCGGTCAGCTGCTCGGCGGCGCGGTTCATGTAGACGCAGTGTTGGCGGTCATCCATGAGGAAGATCGACACCGAGGCGTTGTTGAGCACCGCATTCAGCCGGCGCTCCGTCTCGAACAACTGGTCGCCGCGCCGCAGGGTCGCGAGCGAAGCCGCAGCCAGGGCGGACGATTGCAGGGGCTGCCGGGATTGCGGCACGGCTGGATCCTTCCCACGGAACGGGTGCCAACGCCGTGCACTGCCGGATGGTTCGCGTCAACGCTGCGCGTGTTCCGGGACCCGCCTCCCGCAGCTTCGCCATCCGGCGCCACAGGCGGGACGGAACGGTCTCGCGTCTGGCGGGTTGTTGCATCAATCCTCACAACTCTGGGAACTCTCGCATGCGCAAGCTCGCACTCGCCGCGACGGCCGTCCTCGGTCTCGGCCTCCTCGCCGCCGCCCCCGCAGAGGCCCGCGGCTACGGTTACGGTGGTGGCTACGGTCACGGCGGTTACGGTCACGGCGGCGGTTACGGCCGTGGATATGGCGGCGGCTACGGTCGCTACGGTGGCGGCTACGGCCGTGGTTACGGACGGCGCGGCATCGGAACCGGCGCGGCCGTGGGCCTCGGCATCGCCGGTCTCGCAGCGGGCGCCATTGCGGCGGGCGCCTACGGCGGCGGGTATGGCGGCGGCTACGGCTACCCGGCCTATGGCGGGTATTCCTACGGCGGTCCGCGCGCGGTCGGTTACGGCTACGCCCCAGCCTATGGCTACGCTCCGGCCTATGGCTACGGCGGCGGTGGCTATTACGGCTACTGAGCTTCGTTACACGCCGCACGAAAGGGGGTCGCCGAAAGGCGGCCCTTTTTGTTGCGGGTCGATGGGTTCGACCGGCCGAGGCAGTGCCGCGGGACGGAAACCTGCACGCAATGGTGTGGCGAGCGTCGTGCGATTCAGCGCGAACGTTTTCCTGTCGCCGTGCTCCGTGCTGAGACGGCCGGGTTTCCTGAAACGCAAGCCGTCATGCCTAAAGGCGTCTGACGCAAGGGTACGAATACGTTCGCTTTACAACGCCTATCGAACCCGATGGCGCTGAGACACGACCGTGTCTGGCCCACCCTGCACGGTGTTGGTTCACTCGATGACGACTATTTGTTTTTTCTTTCAAGGCTGACGCCCGGAAGTATAGTCTTCACCGAAAGGCGTACGATGGCGCGCTGTGGGTATCCTGGCCTAAGTAGAAAATTCCTCTAAATGCGATGTTGTTTCGAGCATAAAAATGTGAGCATTTCGACGCGACGAATATTTCCTGTGGCAGGTGCCGAAAAAATGAACCAGGACAGCCGCGCTCATGCCTGGGGAATCAAAGCAAGTTTTTCATTGGTTTGTCTTCTTATCGTTCTATCCGTTGCTTCGTTGGTCTCGGTTTTGATTTTTCTAGTCATCGAAGCCGCCGATCGTGTGATCGAAACGTATGTCCTGCCCATTCTCATCGAAGAAGATCAGGGATTTTTCGTCGACACGCACACGGATGCATCCTGACAGCTTTCCAGGCGTTCCACCGGATATTCGGAATTTGGCCTGGGTACTCGGTTGGGCACGCAAGGATATCCCGGTGACGATGAGGTAAACAGGTCTCGGCCAACGCCTCCCATGATCGCGCACGATCCCATCGTGGCCGGCGTTGCGCCGCGGACCGCCCATGCGGCATTCCCCCTGATCGTTCGCTGCCCCCCTCAAGCCACCTCCGCGAAGGCTGCACCGTCGGACCGCTCGTTGACGGTCCGACACGTCCGCGCGGTGTCCGAATTCAATGATCGCGGGCTGGAACGCCGGGAGAGTTTGCCGCGATCGGCGATAGGGGCCGCCGCAAACCTTCGATAGGCAGGGTCTCCGTCCGATCGAACCGCTTCGCCAAGGGCCCGGACCGGTCCCGCGCTGCCTTCGGGTCCGGGGCGTTCCAGTTGGCTTGGCCGGGTATGACGCCGCCATCGGCGCGACGCCCGCCCTAACCAAGCGTTAGCGACCGGTATTCTAAGGGAGGATCATCCAACGTGGCAGATCCTTTCGAAAAGGAAGCACGGCCATGACTTCGTCCTCCCCGGAATCGGAACCCGCGCCGGGTCCGGGCGCGGGTTCCGTACTGGTGGCGCCGCGTCCGGGTGCTCTGCGCTGCCGCCCCATCGAGGAAACCGATCTCGACACCGTGGTCGGTTTGCTCGCGGCCGGCTTTCCCGAACGGACGCAGGCGTACTGGCGCGACGGCCTCGCCCGTCACGTCGCGCGGGGCGTGCCGGACGGGGTTCCGCGCTACGGGTATCTCCTCGATCACGACGGGGTGGCGGTCGGCGTGCTGCTGACGCTCTACACGCGCATCGCCGATGCCACCGGCTCCCACCTGCGCTGCAACCTGTCGAGCTGGTACGTCGATCCGAAGTTCCGCGCGGCGGCGACGCTCCTCGACGGGCGGGCGATGCAGGACAAGTCGGTGACCTATCTCAACATCTCCGCGTCCGTGCACACGCGTGCGATCCACGAGGCGCGCGGCTTCCGGGCCTTCGTGCGCGGGCAGCTGCTGGCGGTGCCCAGCCTGAGCCGCCCACAGCGGGGGCAACGGGTGGAGCTCTTCTCCGAAGGCCATGCGGGAATCCTGTCGCCCCGGGAGCGCGAACTCGCCCGGGACCATGCCGGCTACGGCTCCCTCGTCCTCGTGTGCCGCGACGCCAAGACGGCGCGGGCCGTCGTCCTGCAGCCGCATCGGATCAAGGCCGTGCCACGCTGGCCCGCGAGCCCGACCCTGGCGTGTTATCAGATCATCTTTGCGCCCGAGCCGGACACGCTGGCGGCATGGCTCGGCGCGATCGGGCGGTATCTGTTGCTTCGGCACGGCGTCCTGTTCGTGATGCTCGATGCCAACGGCCCGCTGCCGGGCGTGGTCGGCCGCTACCTTCACGGGCGCGAACCCCGCTACGCCCGCGGGCCGCACCCCGTTCCGATCGGCGACCTCAGCTACACCGAGCGCGTGCTGTTCGGCTCGTGAGCGCGGCCCCCCGCCCCATCGGGCACGGTTCAACCCCCAACCGCGAGCGATCCGTGACCCTGCCTCCGTCGCCCGCCGATGCCTTCGCGGCGTCGTCCGAGCCTGTGCCCCATCGGTCGGCCACACCGGTCGCGAGCCTGCACCTGCTCGGAGCGGGACACCCGCCCTGCGGCATCGGTGATTTCAGCCAGCTTCTCCTCGACACGCTGCGGGCGGCCGAGCCCGGCGTGCACAACGCTCTGACCATCGAGCCCCGCCAGTTCCGGCTCGCCGAAACCTGGGCCGCCATCGGCCGCGCGGATGCGGTGGTGGCGAATTTCCCCGTCGTCGCCTGGAAGCGGGCCTTGTTCGGGCCCCTTGCGGTCTACGCCCTGGCCAAGCTGCGCCGGCGCGCCTGCCTCACGATCCTGCACGAATGGGCCGGACTGCACCGGCTGCGCCGCCTGGTGCTCCGGCCGCTGCTGCTCCTGTCCGACACGATCTTCCTCGTCTCGCCGCAGGTGCGCGAGGAGCTCGCCGCCGATTCCCTCGTTGGGTTCCTGGCGCGCCGCGCCGCCCTGATGCCGGTGCCGCCGAACCTTAGCCGCCCGGCCGGCATCGCCGACAGCCCCCTGCGCCAGCGCCTCCTCGCCGCCCGGCGGGCGGGCCGCGTCGTCCTCGGCCATTTCGGGTCGATCTACCCGGGCAAGCAGCCGGAGGCGGTGCTCGACATCGCGGCGGCCCTCGCGGCGCGGGGCGAAGACCCCCTCCTCGTGTTCATCGGATCCTTCATCAAGGCCTCGGACGGCATCGAGGGCGTCTTCGATGCCAAGGTCGCCGCACTCGGGCTGGAGGATGCGGTCGTCGTCTCGGGCTACGTCGCCTCGGCGGAGGAACTGTTCGGCCTGTTCGAGACCGTCGACGCCTTCGCGTACGTCCTGCCCGAGGGGCTGACGGCGCGGCGCGCCAGCGTGCTCGCCTGCGTCCAGGCCGGCCGGCCCGTGGTCGTCACGGCACCGATGCGCGCCGACGAGTTCGATCATCATTCCCGCTACCGTGAACTCCTCGCGGCGGGCGCGATCCTCCCGGTCCCGCGCGGGGCGCCGGCGGAGGCCTACGCGGAGGCGGTGCTCGGGGCGCGCGCCCGTCCGACCCGATTGCCGGAGATCGACCGCGCCGCCTGGTTCCGGGACGCGGCGGACGGCCTGCGGGCGCGAATGCCGGACCGTGGCCGCCGGCGGCTCGGCGCGCCGGAGACCTGATGCTCAGGGCCCTACGACGAGACCGGCCGCGAGGACGCCTGGCTTAGCATCGTGTTGGAATCTTGGGATCGCGGGATCCTGATATCCAAGGACCCGGCTGGCGCCGGCTCCGCGTTCACCGGCGCGTTCGGAAGCGGGCCAGATAGTGAAGCCCGAACACCGCGAACAGGAACATGAGCCAGATCGGGTCGCCCCGATCGAAGAAGAAGCTCTCCATGGTCGAGAGCAGTAGCCCGAACAACCAGATCTGCAGGAACATCGTGGCGAACGGCCCGGCATTTCCGGTTTCCGTCTGCAGCCGGTGATAGTTGCGCAGCGGGCCGATCACGAAGACCAGCACTAGAAGCACGAGGCCGATGGCGCCGAGGGTCAGGGTGGTGTCGAGGTAGCCGTTGTGGCTGTGGCTGGCGTACCCGGCCCAGGTGGCGCCGTCGTCCGAGAGGTCGCGCAGGGTCTGGGTGCCCCAGAATGCCGCGAAGCCGTGGCCGGCGATGGGGCGCGCAGCGATACTCTCGATAACGAACCGCCAGATGTCCGTCCGGCCCGTGAAGGTCGCGTCGATGGGCAATGCGCCAACGATCGACGCGATGGCATCGCTCATCACCGTCCCGACGGTGAACAGGTTCATCAGCACGATCGGTCCGACCGTGATCAGCAGGCGCCCGCGAAAGCTCCGAATCGCCGCGAAGGCCCCGGTCAGCACGAACACCAGGAGGCTGAGCGCGAAGGCGCTCTTGCCCTCCGAGCCCACCAGGAACACGCAGGCAAGGCCGAGGATCGCGAGACCGGAGACGCGCCCTCCGGTCCGCATCACCGCGAGGCCGACGAACAGCAACATCGCCATCACGGCGGCCGCGGCGTTCTTGTGGCCGAAGGCGCCGCGCCAGTTGCCGACCAGGGCGGGTTCCATGAGGTCGCGCGGCTGGTGGATCGCGAGATCGGGGGCGACCACCAATCCGACGTAGCAGACCGTGAGGAGACCGAGGGTCGCGACGGCCAGGAGCGTGCGGAACTCCGCCCGGGTCTGCGCCAGGAGCGGAAGGCTCGCGGTCAGCAGCATCACCGCCGCGGTCAGCGCCAGTCGTTTCATCGAGGTGGTGGGATCCTGGGACAGGATCACGCTCAGGGCCAGCCAACCGACGAGGGCGACGTGCGTCGGCAGGACCAGCGAGGCCAGTGCCCGGCCGTGGTCGCGTACCACGAGCAGGAAGCCCGCGAGGGCCAGGAGGCCGTAGGTGGCGTAGGTGACGGTCTCCTGCCCGGTCACGAGGTCCGCCGCGTCGAGGCGCGACAGGTCCGCGAACGGCTTCAGCGTGATCCAGGCGAGCAGGAGCGTCGCCAGGAACACCGTTTGGCGGAGCAGGCGCGGCACGGAGAGATTCGCGATGCGCTCGTGCAGGTGCTTGGCCATGTCGGACGCCGACACCGCCGCCTCGCCGGGCACGGCCGCATCGGCCCGGGCTTGGTGAGCGTCGCTCCCGCGGCGCCCCTCGGACGCGTCACGCTGGCCGAATGCGGGCCGCGTAACGTTCATTTGGGCGTGGCCGCGCGATAGGGCTGAGGCTCGATGCCGATGCTGGCGAGGCATCGCCCCACCGCAACGGCAATGGGATGAAGTGCGAAGGTCAGCTGGCGGGTCTTGGCGAGGATGCGAAGGCTACGCCCCACCGAAAGGCTCAGGATCACCGCGGATTTCATCGCGATGACGACCCCTCCGATCCCGCCCAGCCTGTGCTTGCGGTCGATCCTGTAGTTGATCGCACCGATTCGGAGGCCCCGCGCCGCGAGCCATCGCAAGGTCGTACGGGCGACGGGGACGGTCTCGCTGATCACGGCCTCCTGCTCCCATTGGAATTGGATACCGGCTCGCCGGGCCCGCATGAAGAAGTCGGTGTCGCCGCCACCGAGGAAATTGTAGGCGACGTCGAAGGCCGGCAGCCCGAGCCGCACGAAAGTCGAGCGGGCGATCAGGCAGTTGCCGCTGCCGTAGATCACAGGGACCGGGCCGCTGGTGTCGAAGGCCGGGCGAAAGGCTGGATGGCGCGCGAGGGCGGGCGGGCCGCCCTGCGCGATCTGCGGCATGACCGGACCGCCGACGACGCCCGCGCCGGTGCGCTCGGCGGTCGCCACCATGGCTTCGAGCCAGGTCGGCTCGGCCCATTCGTCGTCGTCGATCATCAGAAAGAACCGGGCCGTCGGGTAGGCCCCGAGGGCGGTGCCGAAGGCCGCGTTGATCGCGTGGCAATTGCCTTGCGCGTGTTCGACCAGAGCGAGCCCGCGCAGGCGGCCGGACGCGAAGTACGCCTCCGCCACGTCAGCCCCCTGCCGCGCCCCGGCGTCGTTCTCGACGACGACGACGGCGAAGGGGCGATGGGTGGTCTGCGCGACCAGGGAATCGAGGGTCCGTGCGAGCCAGTCCGGGCGACGGAAGGTCGGAACGCACACGACGATGTCGATGGCGGCATCCACGGCGCGGTTCGGGCTCACGCGGCACTCCGGGTGAAGTCTTCGAGGACGGCCATCAAGGGCTTCGGCCGCATGCTCGCGTCGAGGGGGAGCGGCCGGTTCGGCAATCCGTCGGACCGGGTGAAGTAGGTCGGCACCCAGGTGTAGCGGTCGCTGATGCCCCAGGTGAGGATCGCGCTCGGCGGCACGACCTCGTGCACCGCGGCGAGGAACGTCCGGGCCGTCTCGGCCACGCGCCGGTCGCGGGTTTCCACGTCGCCGGGAAGGCTGGCGTCGATCACGTCGAGCTCCGTCACGAGAACATCGAGGTTCATGGCACGGATCTCACGAAGAAAAGCTTGCAGTCCGTCCCGGTCGATCTGGCGATCGGCGAAGAGGTGCGCCTGGAGACCGATGGCGTGGAGCGGCACGCCGGACTCGACCAGGCGGCGCGCGATTCGCAGCAAGGCGGCGCGCCGGCTCTCGAAGCGCGCCCCGACGTATTCAAGATCGTACTCGTTGAGGACGAGGCGGGCGGCCGGATCGGCCGCGGCGGCGGCGCGGAACGCGATGGGGATGTAATCCGCCCCCAAAGTGTTGCTCCAGACGAAGGGGCGCAGGTCGCCGGCCGCGGCGGGGTCGTCCGGAACCGCCTCGTTCACCACGTCCCAGGAGGTGATCAGTCCGGCGTAGCGCGAGACCACCCGCTCGATGTGCTGCGTCAGCACCCGCTCGGCTTCGGCCCGGGAGGTGATCGCGTCGGTCCACGCCGGCATGGCGCCGTACCAGGCGAGGGTGTGTCCGCGCAGTCCGATGCCGAGGCGGCTCGCGAACGCCGCGATGCGGTCGGCATCGGCGAAGTCGAAGGTCTCGCGGTTCGGTCGGATCACCGGCCATTTCAAGCTGCCTTCCGGCACGATCAGGCGGCACCGCTCGGCGAGGGCCTGGGCATAGGCCGGGTCGTTCGCCAGCGCATCGCCCCGTACGGCGGCCCCGTAGGTGGCGCGCACCGATTCGATGCGGGCTGGCCCCCCCGGGGCCGCGCGGGCCGACGGATCGCGGGCGATCAGGCCCGATCCGGCCAATGCGCCAGCGATCATCGTCCGCCGTGTGGGACGGAACTGTGTCATCGTGAAACCTCGGTGGCTTCCAAGCCCACGGAGCTGCAAGTTCGGGTCCGAGACGTCGTGCCGGGGAATTCAGGCGGGGGAAATCAGGCGGGGAATGTCGAGCCGGGGCGGCCACCCCTCCCCGCGGTACCCGGCACGCGCTCGATCGGAGCAGAGATATCCTGGCACGGCGCCTGCGGACATCCGGCCCATGACCGCCACCCTGTCTCACAATCCGACACTGGCCGGGCCCGCCGTACCGCCTGGCCGTCCCATCCCGGGACAAAATCCCATTCCGGGGCAGGGTCCCGGAACTGGACGTCGCGCACTGTCCCGGTTCGCGACGCACCGGGGTGCCGTTCTCGGCTACTTCCAGCTGCTGGCGGGATCCGGCGGCCGCCTCGTCCTGCAGGTGCTGTACTTCTTCCTGCTCGCCAACACCCTCAGTCTCGCCGACATGGGGGTGTTTGCCACCGTCTCAGCGGCGGGCGTTCTGATTGGATGCCTCGCCGGCTTCGGTTTCCAATCCGCGGTGATGCGCGCGGCGGCCCGCCGGCGTTCGTCCCTCGGCGGCTATCTCGCCGCCTATTACGCCTGCTCCGCCCTCGCCCTGCCGATCATGCTGGCGCTGGCGGGCCTGCTCTACCTCGTGCTCTTCCGCGAGGTGATCGCGCTGCCGGGCTATCTCGCGATCATCGTGGTCGAGATCGCCCTGTGGCGCGAGATCGAGCTCCTCGTCCAGGTCAACAGCGGTCTGGGCCGATTCGGGGCCGCCTCGACCCTGGTGTCCCTGCCGGTCGGCTTTCGCGCCGCCGCGGCGGTGGCGTTCTGGGCCATGGGCGGCGGCGATGCCGAGAGGTGGAGCCTGTACTATCTCGTCGGCAACCTCGTCGCCGTCGTCGTGCTGGTAATGGTTTTCCATCCGCGCGTCCGGATGCGCCTGCGGCCCAAGCTGGTGCGGGGCAAGCTCCGCGACGGGCTGTACTATACCCTGTCGCACTTCCTGTTCCTCTCCCAGGGCGAGATCGACAAGATCATCATCCTGTCCCTGGCGGGCGAGCGCATGGCCGGCATCTACGCCATCACCATCCGGCTCATCGATCTCACCGCGGTGCCGCTGCGTCCGATGTACATGATGTACTCGCGCAAGCTCATTCAGGCCGGTCGGGTCACCAAGGCCCTGCTGCGGGAGAGCATGCGGATCGAGGTGGTGATCGCCGGCATTTCCACCGGCGGCCTCCTCGCCCTCATCGCCCTATTGTCGATCTGGCCGAACATTCTCGGGACCAACGTCTCGGCCGCCTACGGAATGCTCACGGTCGTCCTCGTGGTACCGGCGGTGCGCAACCTTCTTGAGTTCCACAGCGAACTGCTGTTCGGCTTCGGCAATCTCGGCCTGCGCGCGGCCATCACCGGCACCCTCGTGCTGATCAAGGCCCTCTCTGTTGCGGCCCTCATCACCCTGTTCCCGGCTCCCGAATCCTGGACCCTGGGGCTGAATGCGGCCTCCGCGCTGATTTACGGGCTCTCGTTCCTCGCCGTGTACGGCTTGTTGACTCGGAACGCCGCATGATGATCGCGAGCAGGAGGCCCCCGGTCTCCGAGACGGGGCCAGCCCGAGGTTGCAGGGCGGGTTCGACGGAGGCACATATGCGCGACCAAGGCGAAGTCGCCATTCCCGGACGGCCCGAATCGGTCGGCTTGATCACCATCAGCCACCGCGGGGATCTCGATCGCTGCACCGTGCTCTTCGACAGCATCGACCGTCATATGCCGCGACGCGGCCGGCACTACGTCATCGTCGATGACGAGGACCTGCAGCTCTTCGCGCCCTGTGCCCGCGCCGATCGGCAGATCCTGCCCAAATCGCAGTTCATGCCCTCCTGGCTGCGGCCGATCTTCGGCCTGCGCTGGCGCGGGCGCCGCTACTGGTGGTCCCTCCACAGTCGGCCGGTCAGTGGCTGGCACGTCCAACAATTCGTGAAGATCGAGGCCGCACGCTCGCTCCCTGAGGCACGCTTCTGCATCATCGATTCCGATGTCTGCTTCTTCAAGGATTTCGACCTCGGCCGGATCGCGCATCCGAACCCGACGCCGTTCCATGTCCATGTCGGCGGGGTCACGCAGGATCGGCCGCGGCACAAGCTGTGGGTCGCCACCGCCGCCCGCCTCCTGGCGACGCCGGTGCCCGCCTTGCCCGCCAACGACTACATCGATCAGATCATCGTCTGGGATCAGGCCACCGTTCGGGACATGACCGCCCGGATCGAGACGGTGTCGGGCCGCGATTGGGTGGCGGCCATGTGCCGGGACCGGGATTTCTCGGAGTACATGATCTACGGCGCCTTCGTCGCGGCGTCGGCCATCGCCGGATCGCGCCACGCGGTCACGCACGAGAGTTTTACGCGGACCCACTGGGAAGCCGATGAACTGAGCCTTCCCGACATCCTCGCAATGCTGCGGACTTCGACCCCGCGCGAGCGGGCGTTCTGTATACAGTCGTTCGGCTCGACACCGATTGCGACGATTCGAGCGGCACTAAGTACGTTCTATGCCGAGGCGACGGAAGAACAGAACGATATTAAGCATAGCAGCGTCGAAGTGTGAGTAAAATATCCCTGAATCAGTCAGAGAGAAAAGAGAGTTGTAAAACTATCCCACGAGTCGTGCATAATCCCGTTGGGCACCTTTAGGGTACGACTACCCCGTTGGAAAGAATGACGGTGGGGCATCTGTCCGGAACGGGACGCGGCGGCCCTGGAGTCGTCCCATTCCAGGGCAGGCTTTGTACGACGGACGGAGGGGACGGTGAATCAAATCATGGCGGCGGCAGGCGAAGCACGACTTGCCGCCTGTGACCTCTCCTTCGATACCGAAATCCTGAATCCGACGAATGCGCGATACGGCGATGACGATTTCGTCCTGCGCAGGCAGGGCGGTCCGCATGCGGCGGTCTAGCGCCATGCTTTCGGTTCTGCCCGATGGGACCGTCGAACCCGTCGCCAGCGTGCGCACGCGTCTGCAGCAGCGCCTCGCACGGCATCTGCGGACGGCCCCGGCCCTGGTCGCCCCAGATACGCCGCTAGTGAGCTTCACCTTCGACGACGCCCCGACCTGCGCCTGCACCACCGGGGCGGCGATGCTCGACGACCATGGCGCCAAGGGCACCTACTACATCTCGGGCGGGCTGATCGGCCAGCGCGACCGGTACTGGACCGTGGCGGACGACGCCGAGATCGCGGCTTTGCACACGAACGGCCATGAGATCGGCAGCCACACCTACGGTCACGCCTTCGTGCCGGGCCTGGACCGCGCCGCGCTTGTCGCCGAATCCCGCCGCAACCGCGATCGGCTGCGGGCCACCGTGCCGGGCCTGCCCCTGGAGAGCTTCGCGTTCCCCTACGGATTCGGATCGGTGACGGCCAAGCGTACCCTGGCGGGCCTCTACCGCTCGAGCCGGGGCATCGTGCCGGGCCTCAACGTCGGTCGCACGGACCTGCAGTTCCTGCGCGCGAACCCGCTCATGGAGGTCTGGACCGATCCGGCGCGGATCGCCGGGTTGATGGATGCGGCTCTGGCCCGCCGTGCCTGGCTGATCTTCTACGGACACGACGTCGTCGACCGTCCCAGTCCCTACGGATGCACGCCGGGCCTCCTCTCGGCAGCCCTGCGCCTCGCCGGGGATCGCGGCATCCCCTGCGTCACCGTCGCGGAGGGCTTGCGCCGCGCCCTCCCCGCCCCTTCGCCCGCCGACCGATACCTGCTCCCCACGCACCCGACCCGTTAACCGGCCCGAGGTACGATGGTCGGGCCTGCCGCCTTCCTTCCATCCGATGGTGCGTCGGTTGCGACCTCAACGGTGAGCCATCTCCCGAGAACGGCTTCCGTCCCGGAATGGGTCGGATCGGTCCGGGAATGACACCGGCAATCCGGTGCGGGACATGTTCCGCGGCCGGTCTCGACGGAGCCCTTCGATGCTGGTCTACGACGAAGATCATCCGAGCGACCGCCGGCCTGCGCTGCGAAGCCAAGCCGGCAACGCAGGTGGCCGTCCGTTGTCCGTCCGTCACGTCTACGCCCTGCTGCGCCGGAGGGCGTTGGCGATCGCCGGCTGCGCTCTGGTCTGCGCCCTGCTCGCCTTCGCGGTCGGCAAGGCGGCGACGCCCCGCTTCACCGCGGTGGCGCAGATCTACATCGACCCGCGCGAACTGCGCCTCATGGACAAGGAATTGACGACGGTCGGGCAGGATTCCGCCGGGTTCCTCACCATCGTCGAGAGCCAGGCACAGGTGATTACGTCGAGCAGCGTGCTCGGCCGTGTCGTCGAGAAGCTCGATCTCGAGAACGATCCCGAATTCGGTGGGACCAGTAAGGCACCCGGCTTGTTCGGATCTCTGATCGAGGGCCTCGGGCTGTCTTCCCCGCTCCCTCCGGAAGCGGAGACCGGGGCCACGCCCGCCCTCGCTGCCCTGACGAAGCGCATCGCCGTGCGTCGCACCGGCAAGACCTTCATCGTCGACGTCGAGGCCATGTCGCGCGAGGCCGCCAAGGCGGCCCTGATCGCGAACGCCGTGGTCGAGTCCTACCTGGCCGTAGGCGCCGCGAACCGGGCCGAGGCGGCCAACCGCGCCACCGCCGGCCTCTCGGCCCGGCTCGTGGAGCTGCGCGAGGACGTCAACCGGGCCGAGAGCCGGGTCCAGGCCTACAAGGCCGAGAACGGCCTGATCGGCACCCGCGACGTGCTGGTGACCGACCAGCAGCTGACGCAGCTCAACGCCCAGCTCGCCGGAGCCCGCGTGCGCGCCGCCGACGCCCAGGCCCGCGTCGACGGGGTCCAGCGCATGAAGGAAGCCCGTATCGACGCCGGCGCGACGGAAGCCACCCTCGCCTCCCCGGCCATCGCCGCCCTGCGTGCCCAGTATGCGGAACTCTCGCGCAAGCAGGCCGAACTCGCCAACGACCTCGGGCCCCGTCACCCCCAGGTCACCTCCATCGCCTCGCAGATCCGGCTGTCGCGCCAGCTCATCGAGCAGGAGATCACCCGATACGGACAGGCTGCCCGCACCGATCTCGCCCGCGCCCTCGCGACGGTGACCGCCTTGGAGAGGAGCTTCGATGCGGCCAAGGGCAACACGGTGGGCCTCGCCCAGGCATCGATCCGGCTGCGCGAACTCGACCGCGAGGTCGAAGCCAGCCGCGCGGTCTACGAGGCATTCCTGCTGCGCGCGCGGGAAATCGGCCAGCAGGCCCGCCTCGATGTCGGCAATGCCCGCGTGATCACGCAGGCCGTCAAGCCGATCTACCGAAGCTATCCGCCGCCGGCCATCACCCTCGCGCTGTTCGGGCTCGTCGCGGGGCTTCTCGTCGGCGTCGCCCTCACCCTCGGGGGAGAATGGCTGAAGGGCGAGATGCGCCCGCCCGCCGAGGCCGAACCGGGTACGCTCGACGCGATCACGGCCGCGCGGCAGCGTCCGCCGACGGCGCGGGCGATCACCGACACCGGTACGAAGCGGCTGTCCGCTGCGGTCGGAGGTCACCCGTGAGATCCGATCCCGTGGCACAGTACGCAACCGGCCCGGCCCCCGGTTTGTCCGACGACGCACCAGCGGATCTGGCGACGGATCCCATGAAAGCGGTGCAGACGACCCCCCTGGGCGGCATGCCGATCGCCGTCCTCAGCATGGCGGAAACGGCCGAGCTGATGCTCACCGCCGCCGAGGGACGCCCGCGCCCGAACCTTCCGCTTTTTCTGACCTCGGCCAACGGCGAGGTCCTGTCGCGCTTCGCCCGGGATCGCGACTTCGCCCGCATCATGGCGCAGGCCGATCTCGTCAATGCCGACGGCCAGCCCATGGTGGTGGCGTCCCGCTTCATCGGGACGCATGCCCTCCCGGAGCGGGTGGCGACGACGGATCTCTTCCACAGCGTCGCCGAGGGCGCGATCCGCCGGAACCTGACCTTCTACCTGTTCGGATCGAGCGAGGCTGAGAACCAACGCGCCGTCGAGAACGTCCGGCGTCGCCATCCCGGCATCCGCATCGTCGGACATTCGCACGGGTATCTCCATGGCGAAGCGCTCCGCGACAAGGTCCGCGAGATCGACGCCCTCAGGCCGGACATCCTCTGGCTCGCCCTCGGGGTGCCGCGCGAGCAGCTTTTCGTCTACGAGTTCAGCCCGCTGCTCATCCATGTCGGGATGATCAAGACCTCCGGGGGGCTGTTCAACTTCCTGTCGGGGAGCCGCACGCGCGCGCCACACTGGATGCAGCGCTGGAGCCTGGAATGGCTCTGGCGAATCAAGGAGGAGCCGTCGCGGCTTTTCTGGCGCTACGTCACCACGAACCCGCACGCGATCTTCCTGATGATCGCGCACAGCCGGCCGTTCCTGCAGGCGCGCACGGGCCTGTATCGCGCCGTGATCGCCCGCATACCGAGCCTCGGGCGCGTTCCCTGACCGGGTTTCGTTGCCGGGTTTCGCCGCTTGGCGGAGCCATCGGCGCGAGCCCACGTTTCTTCGGGACCGGGAACGTCGACGGGAGTCTTGACGCGTGGCGCACGAAATCAGCTATCCGCCGCTGAACACGCCCAAACAGGTCGCCGAAGGCGTCTGGATCGTCGACGCGCCGCCCGTCCATCCGGGGGGCATGCCGCTGCCGATCCGCATGACGGTGCTGCGCCTCGCAGGCGGTGAGCTGCTGCTGCATTCGCCGGTTTCCCACGATCCGCTCCTCCAGCGCGCCTTGGAACGGCTCGGGCGCATCGGACATCTCGTCGCCCCGAGCGTCGGCCACTGGATGTTCCTTCAAAACTGGCAGCCGGCGTGCCCCAACGCCATCACCTGGGCAGTGCCCGGCCTCCGGGACCGGGGCCCGGTTCGCCGCTCCGGTGTCCGGATCGATGCCGATCTGTCGAACTTCCCACCCCGTGTCTGGGCGGGCGAAATCGACCAGGTCCTGGTCGCCGGGCCGGTGTTCCGGGAGATCTGCTTGTTCCACCGTCCGAGCCGGACGCTGCTTCTGACCGACCTCGTGATCAACCTGGAGGCCGATCTGCTCCCGATCCCGGTGCGCCCCCTCGCCCATGCCCTGGGGATCGTGGCGCCGGATGGCCGGGCGCCGCTCTACCTCAGGCTGCTTCTCGGCGCGAACCGCCGCGCTTGGCGCGGGCCGCCCAGCGGCTCGTGGCCTTCGAACCGGACCGGGTGATCTTCGCGCACGGGCAGTGGTTCCGCCACGACGCGGCAGGGGATTTGCGGCGTTCACTGCGATGGGCCCTCGGACCAGCGAGCGACCCGGCGCGGACTTCCGGCTCCCCCGCAGCGCACAGCCCCGCACCGAGGATCTCCACGGTCCTTGCGAGCATCGCCGTCGTCGGGATGATCGCCGCGCTGGTCTATGCGGACCGCAGGCGTCGCTGAGCTGGTCGATCGCCGCGACAACGCCCGTTCGTCCACCTGACACCCCGCGCATGTTCCCGACGCGCGATGGGTGGAACGTCGTCGCGCCGCCCGTACAACGAACACGGATCGACTTCGTGTCTCGACGCTCGTACGACCCTGAGGTCTCCGTCCAAACAAGGATCGTCGGACGTCATCGTCCCGCGACCTGCGTCAGCCTGGCTTCCCAGAGTGGCTGTCTCGATGTCTACGAAATGGTGCGGACGGCGGGACTCGAACCCGCACAGCCTTGCGGCCGCAAGATTTTAAGTCTCGTGCGTCTACCGGTTTCGCCACGTCCGCATACCGGTTCCTGCGGTAGCGGGGCGGGCGTCCGAGATCAAGACATTCACCCTCACGGCGTCCAGCCGTAGAGCCAGCGGTAGCGGCGGGTCATGCCGGCGGGACCGAGGCGGCGCATCACCATGTTGCGCACGCGGCCGACGAGGGGACCGGCATGGTAGCTGCGGCCGTTGGCGCGGGCCGCCGCGCGGACCTTGCGCACCCGGGCCCGGCGCGCCTTGGCGTAGGCGGCGAGTGCCTCCGGCACCGGGGCCGTGCCGAGGCAGGCCGCCAGGATCGCCGCATCCTCGATGGCAAGCGCCGCACCCTGCGCCAGGAACGGCAGGATCGGATGGCCGGCATCGCCCAGGAGCGCGACGCGTCCGCGCGCCAGAGGCTTGGCCGGCGGACGGTCGACGAGCGACCACACCAGCCACGAATCCGGCACGCCGAGAAGCGCGGCCAGCGCAGGCGCCGCATCGGGGAAGCGGGCGCGCAGGACCGCCGGTTCGCCGAGCTGGCCCCAATCGTCGGTCCCGGCGCGCTCCGGCACCACGGCGACGACGTTGAGGTGGCTGCCGCCGCGGATCGGATAGTGCACCACGTGGCGGTCGCGGCCGAGCCACAGCCCGGTGGCGTCGGCGGCGAGTTCGGGCGGCACCGCCTCGCGCGGCACCAGGGCCCGCCAGGCGGCGGCGCGCCACGGGCGCAGGGGAACCGCGTCGAGGTGGCCGCGCAGGCGCGAGCGCACCCCGTCTGCGCCCACCGCGAGGTCGGCCACGTAGGTCTCGGAGCGGGCGCCCTGGTGGCTTTCCAGGGTGAGGCTGACGCCGTCCCGGGTCTCGACGAGGCCGGTGACGTCGCGGCCCATGAGCAGGCGGATGCCGGCACGACCCCGCACGGCATCTAGGAGCAGGGTCTGCAGGTCGGCCCGATGGATCACGTAGTAGGGCGCGCCGAAACTTTCACGATGCGCGGGGCCGAGGGGGATCGCGCCGAGCTGGCGCCCGTCCGCGAGCGCCCGCACCACCACGCCCGGCGGCTCGCTCGCGGCCCGGCGCAGGGCCGCTCCGAGGCCGAGGCCGATGAGCACGCGGCTGGCGTTGGGCGAGAGCTGGAGGCCGGCGCCGACCTCGCTGAATCCGGTACGGCGCTCCACGAGGGTGACCTCGTGGCCGGCCGCGTCCAGGGCGAGGGCCGCCGTGAGGCCGCCGATCCCGGCGCCGACGATGGCGATCCGACTCGGACCGACGGAGGACACGGCGCTCAGGCGGCGGCCGGGGTCCGGTCGTCCCACACGCAGGCCGCCGGGTCGGCGGTACCGGCCTTCAGGCCCGGACGGTGGCGATAGAGCGTCGAGCAGTACTGGCAGATGATCTCGTCGTCCGTGCCCATGTCGAGGAACACGTGCGGATGGTCGAAGGGCGGGCGCGCGCCGATGCACATGAACTCCCGCGACCCGACATGGATCACCGCGACCCCGAGGTCGTTGTGGAAGTGCGGCACCGCCTTGTCAGCCATCGTCCCGTCCTGCCTGCCGGCCCGTCGAAACCCGTCCGGGCGCCCGTTCGTGGAGACACGGTGTCTAGCCCCTCCCCGGCCCGGCGCCTAGCCCGGCCCGAATGCCGGTCTTCCTTCGCGGTGGAGTTGGCTTCGCGCAAGGGTTGGCTTCGCGCAAGGGTTGGCCTCGCGAGCGCGGGGTCGTACAGAGGATCTTTCCCGGCCAGCCACGAAACGCCCGCCCATGACGCAGAACGATCAGGCCGTCTCCGAGACCGGACGACGTTCGCCCGAGCCGCCCATCCACGGGCCGGAGGGGTTCGCGGGCATGCGCAAGGCCGGGCGCCTGACGGCGGAAGCCCTCGACGTGCTGATGGAGGCCGTGGCGCCGGGCGTGACCACGGAGGCCCTCGACGACCTCGCCTACACCTTCGCCATGGACCACGGCGCCTACCCGGCCTCCCTGCTGTACCGCGGCTACCCGAAATCGATCTGCACCTCGATCAACCACGTGGTCTGCCACGGCATCCCCAACGACAAGCCCCTGCGCGAGGGCGACATCGTCAACCTCGACATCTGCCTCATCGTCGACGGCTGGCACGGCGATTCGAGCCGCATGGCCTATGTCGGCGAGGTGTCGCGCAAGGCCCAGCGCCTGTGCGAGATCACCCACGAATGCCTCATGCGCGGCATCGCGGCGATCAAGCCCGGCGGTTCGACCACGGATATCGGCCGGGCGATCCAGAGCTATGCCGAGGCCGAGCGCTGCTCCGTGGTGCGCGACTTCTGCGGCCACGGGCTGGGGCGCACCTACCACGACGCGCCCACCATCCTGCACTACGCCGAGCCGAGCTACGACGTGACGTTCAAGCCCGGCCAGTTCTTCACCGTGGAGCCGATGATCAACCTCGGCCGCCCCGCCGTGAAGGTGCTGTCCGACGGGTGGACGGCGGTGACGCGGGACCGCTCGCTCTCGGCCCAGTTCGAGCACACGGTGGCGGTGACGGAGACGGGGGCCGAGATCTTCACCTTCTCGCCGAAGGGCCTGCACCAGCCGGTCAATCCGGCGGCCTGAGCCGGTCCCGTGAGCGCCCGCCGACCGTCCGACCCTCCCCTGCCGGCCGGCGAGGCGACCGGGACCGAGGCGGCCGAGCCGCATTACCTCGGGCACCGCGACCGCCTGCGCGCCCGCTTCGCCCAAGGGGGCGCCGACGCGCTGCCGGATTACGAGCTCCTCGAACTTGCCTTGTTTCGCGCCATTCCCCGGCGCGACGTGAAGCCCCTGGCGAAGGCGCTGATCCGGCGTTTCGGCAGCTTCGCCGAGGTGATCTCGGCCGAACCGGCCCGGCTTGCCGAAATCGAAGGCATCGGCGCCGGGGTCATCGCCGACCTGAAGCTCATCGAAGCGGCGGGCCATCGGCTGGCGCGGGGCGCCATCGCGGCCCGGCCGCTGCTGTCGTCGTGGAGCGCCGTGCTCGAATATTGCCGGGCCACCATGGCGTTCGCGGCGCGCGAGCAGTTCCGTGTGCTGTTCCTCGACCGGCGCAACCACCTCCTCGCCGACGAGGTCCAGGGGCGCGGCACCGTCGACCACACGCCGGTCTATCCCCGCGAGGTGGCGCGGCGCGCACTGGAACTCTCCGCCACCGCCATCATCCTCGCTCACAACCATCCCTCCGGCGACCCGACCCCGTCGGCGGCGGACATCCGCATGACCCGCGACATCGTCGGCGTGCTCGATCCCCTCGGGATCGTGGTTCACGACCACGTGATCCTCGGGCGCGAGGGCCATGCGAGCTTCAAGGGCCTGAAGCTGATCTGACCGTCACCCCCCGCGAAACATCCGGCCCTCGACGCCTTCACGTTTCGTGAGAGACACCGTGCCGCCTCGCGTTCCGCGTGTTAGCGTACCCTCGAAGGGGTCCGTCGAGACCTCGAACGGCCGGTCGGTCCGCCCCTGGCGCGCCTCTTGCCTGGAACTTGGCGTTTAAGGGGAGGCGCACATGGCGCTCGCTGCGTTCGACGAGATGACCGGGTTCCCGGACGGGATCCTGAAGGAAGGGACGCTCAACGATGCGGCCGTGCGCGAGGCGTACAACAGCCTGAAATCGTGGCTCGACACCACGCCGCCGGAGCATTTCAACACCCGTCGCAGCCAGGCTGAGATGCTGTTCCGCCGCATCGGCATCACCTTCGCGGTCTACGGCGCCAACGAATCCACCGAGCGGCTGATCCCGTTCGACATCATCCCCCGGGTCATCACCAAGCCGGAGTGGAGCTTCCTCGAACGCGGCCTCAAGCAGCGCGTCACCGCCATCAACGCGTTCCTGAAGGACATCTACGGCGCCCAGGAATGCATCAAGGCCGGCATCATCCCGGCTGATCTCGTCTACCGCAACCCGCACTACCGGATGGAGATGCGCGCCTTCAAGGTGCCGCACGACCTCTACGTCCACATCGCCGGCATCGACATCGTCCGCACCGGCGAGAACGACTTCTTCGTGCTGGAGGACAACGCCCGCACGCCGTCCGGCGTCTCCTACATGCTGGAGAACCGCGAGGTGATGCTGCGGCTGTTCCCGGAGCTGTTCTCACGCCACCGCGTGGCCCCCGTGGAGAACTATCCCGACGCCCTGCTGGCGACCCTGCGGTCCCTGGCGCCGTCCACCGCGACGCGGGACCCCACCGTCGCCCTGCTGACGCCCGGCCGCTACAATTCGGCGTTCTACGAACACTCGTTCCTCGCCGACAAGCTCGGCGTCGATCTGGTGGAGGCCTCCGACCTCTTCACCAAGGACGACGTGGTCTACATGCGCACCACCGAGGGGCCGCGCCGGGTCGACGTGCTCTACCGCCGCCTCGACGACGACTTCCTCGACCCCCTGGTGTTCCGCCCCGACTCGGTGCTCGGCGTGCCCGGCCTCATGAACGCCTACGAGCGCGGGACCGTGACGCTGGCCAACGCCGTCGGCACCGGCATCGCCGACGACAAGGCGGTCTACAGCTACATGCCCGAGATCGTGCGGTTCTTCACCGGTGAGGAGCCGATCCTGCATAACGTGCCGACCTATCGCTGCCGCGAGAAGGAGGCGTTCGCCTACGTCATGGACAACCTCAAGGACCTCGTGGTGAAGGAGGTCAACGGCTCGGGCGGCTACGGCATGCTCGTCGGCCCGCACGCGACGAAGCGCGAGATCGAGGAGTTCGGGCGCAAGCTGAAGCACGCACCCGACGGCTTCATCGCCCAGCCGACCCTCGCCCTCTCCACCTGCCCGACCTTCGTCGCCTCCGGTGTCGCGCCGCGCCACGTCGACCTGCGCCCGTTCGTGCTGTGCGGCTCCGACGAGATCCGCATCGTGCCCGGCGGCCTCACCCGCGTCGCCCTGAAGGAAGGGTCCCTCGTGGTCAATTCGAGCCAGGGCGGCGGCACCAAGGACACCTGGGTCCTCGACGCCTGACAATCCCCTCCCGTCCGAATGCGGCACGGGTCCTGCGCGCTTCCCAACCCGTCATCGCCTCCGCATAGTCCCCTCAGCCCAACGGTTCCCGCGCGCGTCGCGGGTGGCCGCGCCTCAACGGAAGCCCATGCTCTCCCGGACCGCAGACAACCTGTACTGGCTCTCGCGCTACGTCGAGCGGGCCGAGTTCGTCGCCCGTATCCTCGACGCGGCGCATCGGCTCGCGGCCCTGCCGTCGAGCTACGGTGGCGGCGAGACCAACGAATGGGCCTCGGCCCTGGCGTCGGCCGGCGATCCGGAAGTGTTCAAGCCGCTCTACGACGGCGTCACCGAGGCCACGGTCTGCGACTTCCTCGCCTTCAGTCCGCACAACCCGTCCTCGATCCGCTCCTGCATCGAAACGGCGCGCGAGAACGCCCGCAGCGTCCGCACGGCCCTGACCACCGAGATGTGGGACGCCATCAACGGCGCCTGGCTGGAGTTGCGCAACTACGAGGGGCGCGACCTGAACCGCGACGAGTTCTCCCGCTTCCTCGAATGGGTGAAGGGCGTGTCCCTGGCCTTCGACGGTTCGGCCTACCGCACCATGCTGCGCAACGACGCCTACTGGTTCACTCGCCTCGGCACCGCCATCGAGCGGGCCGACAACACCGCCCGCATCCTCGACGTGAAGTACCGGATCCTCCTGCCCGCCACCGAGCGCGTCGGCGGCAGCCTCGACTACTTCCAGTGGACCACGATCCTGCGCGAGGTCTCGGCCTTCAACGCCTATCACTGGGTCTATCGCGAGAGCGTGAAGCCCCTGTTGGTGGCCGATCTCCTCATCCTCAACCGCCAGATGCCGCGCTCGCTGCACAACTGCTACGGCATGCTCGTGGAACACCTCGACCTCATCGCCGACGCCTACGGGCGGCGCGGGGCCAGCCAACGTTTCGCCAGCAACACCCTGGCGCGGCTGGAGGGCGAGAACATCGATCGGATCTTCACGTCGGGGCTGCACGAATTCGTCACGGCGTTTATCGCCGAGAACAACCGCCTCGGCGCGGCGGTGATCGAGCAATATCTCGTCTGAGCGGGTGTCACGTGGCGCCGCCGACGTGACACCCGCCTCGAAATCCGTCGACTTATCCCGGTTCGCCTCGAACCGTGTGACACGTCGGGGAATGATGCTTAGGGGTGGCGGGCTCTGCCCGGACCCGCGCAAAGGCCGCCCTCATGCGAATCCGCGTCTTTCATGAGACCAACTACACCTACGAGCATCCCGCCCGGAACCTGATCCAGGTCCTGCGCCTGCGGCCGCGCGACCATGACGGCCAATATGTCCGGCGCTGGCGCATCGAGCCGTCCATCGACGGCCGGATCAGCGAGCGCGAGGACGGATTCGGCAACGTGGTGCACTGGTTCACCGCCGACGAGCCGGCCGAATCCCTCACCATCCGGGTCACCGGCGAGGTCGACACCAACGAGATGCACGGCGTGGTGCGCGGCACCGTCGAGCGACTGCCCGACGAGTTCTACCTGCGCGATTCCGATCTCGCTCTGGCGAGCGAGCCGATCCAGGCCTTCGCCCGCGCGGTCCGGGAGGCGGGCGACGCCTCGCCCCTGCCCTGCCTCCACCGCCTGCTCGCCGCCGTGCACGACAAGGTGGTGTTCGAGCCCGGCCCGACCAGCGCCAGCACCACGGCGGCGCAGTCGTTCGAGCAGGCGAAGGGCGTCTGCCAGGATCTGACGCACATCTTCATCGCCGCGGCACGCCACCTCGAGATCCCGACCCGCTACGTCTCGGGCTACTTCCACCGGGACGACGGCATGGTCGACCAGGAGGCGGGTCATTCCTGGGTCGAATCCCTGGTGCCGAACCTCGGCTGGGTCGGCTTCGACCCCGCCCACGGCATCGCCACCACGGAGGCGCATATCCGCGTCGCCGTGGGGCTCGACTACCTCGGCGCGGCTCCGATCCGCGGCAGCCGCATGGGTGGCGGTACGGAAACCCTCGACGTGAAGCTCCGCGTCGAGCAAGCACAGGCGACGGTCCAGTCCTGACGATACGGGGCGTTCGGGCACGAAGAAAGCTGAAACGATGACCTACTGCGTCGGTGTCCTGGTCGAGGACGGCTTGGTAATGATCGCCGATACCCGCACCAACGCGGGCCTCGACGACATCTCCACCTACCGCAAGCTCCACCACTTCAACGTGCCGGGCGAGCGGGTGATGATGCTGGCGTCCGCCGGCAACCTCTCCATCACCCAGTCGGTCCTGAGCCTGCTCTCCGAGGGCGTCGAGGGCGATGCCGGCGAGGCCAAGATGAAGCTCGTCGAGGCACCGACCATGTTCCAGGCCGCCCAGCTCGTCGGCCGCGCCATCCGCCGGGTGCGCGAGATCGAGAAGGCCGGGTTCGAGGCGGCGAACCTGCGCTTCTCCGTTTCGCTGCTGTTCGGCGGCCAGATCGGCACCGACCCGATGAAGCTGTACCTCATCTACGCCGCCGGCAATTTCATCGAATGCAGCGGCGACGCGCCGTTCCTGCAGATCGGCGAGCACAAGTACGGCAAGCCGATCCTCGACCGGGCGGTGAAATACGAGACCGATCTTTACGACGCCCTCAAGGTCGGCCTCGTCTCGATGGATTCGACCATGCGGTCCAACCTCGGCGTCGGCCTGCCCATCGACATCGCCCTGGTCCGCCGCGACGCCCTCACCCTCGAGGTCAACCACCGCATCGAGGCGGGCGAAGGCTACTTCCACGATCTGCGCGAACGCTGGTCGGCGGCCCTGCGCGCCGCTCACCGGGCGATCCCGCGTCCGCCCTACGGCCCGGCCGCCGACCCGAAGTAGATTTTTTCGAGTTTCGCATCGCGTTCGGCCCTCCCCCACGAGCGGGTGGGAGACGCTCCCCGACTCGTCAGGTCTTCCAGGCTCCGAGCAAAGCGCCCACGTCGCCCGCCGGGTCGCGGCTGCGCATCAGGCCGCCCATGACGGCGATCCCGGCGGCCCCTGCCGCCCGGCAGGGCCTGACCCTCTCGCCCATGATACCCCCGAGGGCGATGACCGGCAGCCCGCACGCTTTCGCCGCCCGCATGGCCTCCGGCCCCAGGGCCGGGCCGTAGCCGGGCTTGCTCGACGTCGCGAAGATCGGGCTCAGGGTGGCGTAGTCCGCGCCATGCCGCGCGGCCGCCTCGACCTCCCCGATCGAATGGGCCGAGACTCCGATCAAGCCGTTGGGCAACCGACCCCGCGCCGCCGCGAAATCGGCCGGTGTCGCCCCGCCGGGCAGGTGGACGCCGTCCGCCCCGAGATCCGCCGCGAGGGCCGCGCTTGCGCCGATGCTCAGGACACCGCCCCGGGCGCGCACCCGCTCCAGCAGCGCGCGCGCCAGGGTTTCGCGCGGGGCCGGCGCCAGGTCGCGCTCGCGAAACCAGACCCAGCGGGCGCCGCCCGCGAGAAGCGCGTCGATCCGGGCGACGAGGTCCTGCTCCCCACCGGGGACCAGTGTCCGGTCCGTCACCACGAGGAGCGGCGACGGCAGCGGCATCATGAGCCGACGAGGCCGAGCTGCGGGCTCGACGGTTCGGCCCGGCCGCGCCGAGGAATGCGGCCGGCGCGGTGCGCGAGGCGGCCGGCCGCGACGGCGTGGCCCATGGCGCGGGCCATCCGTACGGGGTCGTCGGCCTTCGCCACCGCCGTGTTGAGGAGGCAGCCGGCGGCCCCGAGCTCCATGGCGATGACGGCGTCCGACGCCGTGCCGATGCCGGCATCGACGATGACGGGCACGGGCGAGCGCCGACAGATCAGTTCGAGGTTGGCCGGGTTCGCCACACCCATGCCGGAGCCGATGAGCGAGCCCATGGGCATCACGGCGGCGCAGCCGATGTCGGCCAGGCGCTGGCACACCACCGGATCGTCGTTGCAATAGGGCAGCACGGTGAAGCCGTCCTCCACGAGGTGGCGGCAGGCCTCCAGTAATTCGGCGACGTCCGGGTACAGAGTCTCGCGGTCGCCGATGACCTCGACCTTGATCCACGTCGTGTCGAGGGCCTCGCGGGCGAGTTCGGCGGTCATGATCGCGTCGCGCGCCGTCTCGCAGCCGGCGGTGTTGGGCAGGAAGCGGTAGCCCTTGAGCTTGCTGACCGTGTCCGAGCCGTGGCCCTGGAGCGAGACCCGGCGGATCGAGGCGGTCACCACTTCGGCGCCCGACGCCGCCACGGATTCGGCCATGATGGATTGGGTGGGATAGCCCGCCGTACCGATGAACAGGCGCGAGCCCAGGGTGATGCCGGCGATGACGAGGGGATCGTCGTGGGGTTCGGTCATGGTTTCAGCCTCCCTGCATGGCGCGGACGATCTCGACGCGGTCGCCCTCTTCGAGTTGCGTCGTTTCCCAGTCCCGGCGGCGGATAACCGCGCCGTTGACGGCGATGGCGATGCCCTGTGGGCTCTCGATCCCGGTCTCCTCGGCCTCGATCCGGAACAGGGCGTCGAGGTCGCGCGCCGCGCTCTCGTGGGGCCGGCCGTTGAGGATGAGTTTCATACACGCGCCCTCGTCTCGGCCGGGGCGAAGCGGGCGCGGCCGAAGGCGCTGGCGTAGTCCGGCACGGCGCCGTCCGTCAGCAGGGCCGCGACGGCGTCGGCGGTGGCGGGCGCCAGGAGGTAGCCGTTGCGGTGGTGGCCCGTCGCCGCGACGAGGCCGGGGGCCAGGGTGTCGATGATCGGCGCGTCGTCGTCGGAGGTCGGGCGGTAGCCGCTCCACACGGCCTCGACGGCCATCTCCTCGATACCGGGCAGGACACGGCGCGCCCCTTCCAGCAGCGCGTAGAGGCCGCCCGCCGTGACGCCGGGGGTGAAGCCGCAATCCTCCACCGTCGCCCCGACGATGAGGTGGCCGTCGCTCTTCGGGGCCATGTGGACCTGCTCGGTCCAGACCATGTGGGTGAGGGTTCCGGTGCGGGCGGTGGTGCGCAGCGCCAGCGACTGGCCCTTCAGGGGACGCACCGGCAGCGCTAGGGCATCGGGGAGCAGCCCGGTCTGCCCGCTCCAGGCGCCGGCGGCGAGGATCACGGTCTCGGCCGCGAGCCGGCCCTGGCCGGTCAGGAGCCCCGTGACCCGGTCGCCCGCCCAGTCCAGGGCTTCGACGGAGCAATTCTCCACGATGGTGACGCCCGCGGCCGTGCAGGCCCGCACCAGGGCGGCCATGACCCGGCTCGGATCGACCTGATGATCGTGGGGACAGTAGAGGCCGGCGGTGACGGCCGGGCGCAGGGCCGGCTCGCGGGCCCTCACCTGCGGCCCGGACAGCCACGTGGCCTCGAGGCCCGAGCGGACCTGCAGGTCGTGGCGAAAGCGCAAGCGCTCGACCTCGTCGCGGCCGATGGCGAGCACCAGGGTGCCCTCCTCCCGGTAGTCGATGTCGACGCCCGACGCCGCCTGCAGGGCGTCGCGAAACCCCGGCCAGCGCGACAGGCTCACCAGGGCCAAGGGCAGCAGCTGGTCGGAGCCGGGCTCGTGCTCGGCGGCCGGCGCCAGCATGCCGGTGGCAGCGAGGCTCGCCCCCGCGCCGACGGTCTCGCGCTCGACGACGGTAACGGCGCGTCCGCGTTCCGCGAGGCGCCAGGCGATGGACAGGCCGATGAGGCCGCCGCCGACGATGGCGACATCGCAGCGGGCCGGCAGGGCGGATTGCGCCCGGGCGGCGGCGGGTGAGCGCCTGAGATCGATGGGTCGGCTGGGAACGAGCACCTGGACAACCTCCGCGACGGACGCAGGGGGTGTGGGGCCGGTGCGCTTCTGAGCGAAGCCCGCCGAACTCGGGCGGGCAAACACGGCGGTCCAATCCCTACGCCGGTATGAACCGGTTCAGGTTCGAAGGATTTCCGCGCCGCCGCCCGCACGCAGGCCGCTCATCGGTTTCTCAGCCCCTTGCCGGGGATCTCCCTGGAACACCACCGATGTGGGCCGCAACGACGCTCCGGTCAACACCCCGCGCGCCTCGTCACACCGTCGCGGCCGGCCGTCCGGGGCGGAACACCCCCATGGGCTCGGCGAACCCGTCGAGGGCGTGGGTGCCGAGGGAGACCGGATCGCCCCAGAGGAAATCCACGAAGGGCTTGGACATCAGCAGGGGCTCGCCGAGCGTCCGGTTGAGGCGGGCGAGGCGGCTCGCGAGGTTCACGTCGCGGCCGATGACCGTGAAGTCGAGGCGCGCGCCCGAGCCGACATTGCCGTAGGCGGCCTCGCCGTGATGGAGCGCGATGCCGGCCGCCACGGGCTGGGCGAAGCGCCCGAGGCCGTTGGCTTCGGCGAGGGCCGCGAGCGCGCTCTGGGCCGCCGTCAATGCCCCCTTGGCCGCCCCGCCGAGGTCGTCGCCCCGCTCGCGAAAGATCGCCAGCAGGCCGTCGCCGAGGTACTTCAGCACCTCGCCGCCCTCGCGCTCGATGGCCGGCACGAGACAGTCGAAGAAGATGTTGAGGAGGTCCACCGCTTCTTCCGGGGTCATCTCGGCGGAGATGCGGGTGTAGTCGCGCATGTCGGCGAACAGGATCGCCGAGCGGATGCGCTGAACGTGGCCGCGCCGGATCGAGCCGGCCAGGATCGCCTTGTGCGGTTCGTCGCCGACATAGATCCGCAGCACGTGGTCGAGCTGCTTGTTGATGCTGCGCATCTCCATCACGGCGGCGAGCGTCGGGATGACGAAGCGCAGGATCGCCACGTCCTCGTCGCGAAATCCATCCGCGCTGCGTGTGGCGAACGTGATGCCGTTGCGGGTGCCGTTGGTGAAGAACAGCGGCGCCACGATGTAGTGGCGGTAGCCCTCGGCCTTCAGGTCGGGGATCACCGCGTAGGCGTCGGACGGCGTCTCGGAAAGATCGAGGATCAGCCACTCCCCGGTCTCGTGGACCGTCTGGAACGGGCTCTCGCGGTAGGCCTTGTCGGAGGCGTCGCCGTGGGGGAACAGCCGCACCGTCGAGCCCGATTCGCGGGTCCAGAAACGGCCGACGCCGGAATACTCGGAATGCAGGGCGTCGATGGCCGTGGTCGCCCGGTCCACCGGCACCCCGAGGTCGATGAGCCGCTCGGCCAGCCCCGCCAGGAGGTCCTCGGCGTTGGGCATCCGGGCGCCCTCGCTCAGCAGCCAGTCGCGCAGGGCCACGCATTGCTGCAGGGCGCCGAACGGAACGTCGTTCGCTTCCGATCCGTCGGCTTCGGCGGTGGGCGGCGACTGGGGCGGACCTCGATCGAGCATATGGCCTAGTTGGGTCAAGGATCGCGCTTCGGCAACCGGACGCTCGCTTTGCGCGGCTCTCCGAACCGCCATCAACCGGGAAACGATGGTTGGATCAACGTGAAATCTGCGGACCCCGGTTGCAATTCCATTCGAATTCCGCGCCTCGCCTCCCCCAGGACCTCCGGTGGGGGAGATGGGCACGATCCCGAAAGGCCTCGAATCACGACGGTGTCGAATCCTCACGTGAAATGAAATCTGAGATTGTTTTCTTCCAGGTTGTATTGCATCTCGATAACGCAACCTCAACGTAAGGAAGCGTGTGATGATTCGCTTGGAAAGCCGTTTACTCGAACTCTCTGAAGTTGCGTTCGCCGAGGAGGTCATCGGCAATCTGCGAAAGCAGTTCAACGTCGACCTCGCACCTATCCTTCGTTCGCATCTCCCATATGCCGAGAAGAAGAAGCGTGCCGCCGGGGCACTGCTCGATGCGATCTTCGATAAGGCGAAGCGTGAGGGCTACCTTGAGGATTGGCATCAGGGCAGCCCCAACTGCGAAGCCGAAGACGCGCTCCTGGACGCGATGCTGGCGAGTGACGTGGACATCGAGCCCAACTTCACGATCGTACCCACGGACGTCCCCACAATCCTGAGTTACAGGGGGAACGACGTCAAAGATTATGTCTATATGCTGACGAAGCGGTTCGAGAACGCCTCGAACGCGAAGACGCCCGGGCAGGCGGCCGGTGAAATCATCGGCGGCGGCGTGCTCAGCGTCGGTCTCGCAGCCACGAAGCTCGCTATCGACGCCTATCGTGCTGGTGGGACGACGTTCCTCGGTGCTGCACGAGCGGGAATCGCCGGCCTCGGCATGAAGACTGCCATCTCGGTCATCGTCTTCGCCCTCGTCGGTTTGCTCCTGTTCCTGTTTCTGGAAAACCCGAAGAAGATCCTCGGAATCGTCATGAACGATACGGACGAGAACCTGACGGTTAACAAGTGGCGCGATGGTCTGACCGGTGCCAACCAAGGCGATCTCTACATGGCGCATGGCGACATGAAGAGCTTCATGGCCGACCATCCGTCGGGCTTGAGTTCACCCGAAGTGCAGGTCAATCATCGCACCATCTTCGGCAAGGACGACCCGGACAATTTCATTTCCGCCGGGATCTATTTCTCGGACAAGAAATTCGGGCTACGCGGCGCCGAGGGCGTCATGGTTTTCAGCACCTCGGTGACAAAGAAGCGGATCGCCCTGTTCTTCGCGAGCCCCTATACGAATGACAATGGAACAAACATGGACGTTATCGGCGACGTGACGCCAGAAAGCGTTTTCCGCGGACTCTACGATGCCCGGAAAGTATCGATGCAAGTCACTAAGGACGGTTACTTCCTGCAATCCTCGGTGAACGAACCGCGTGGCGGAGTGGTCGCCGCCATCAGTTACATCCGGAAAGCATGACGAGACAGTTCGACTTGGCGCAACATGCCGAAGGCCGCTGACTGAACGTACGGCGATGCATTGAATCGAAAAAGGCGGCCTACCGGGCCGCCTTTTTACGACTTCAGTTGTCGAGGAAGCTGCGCAGTTTGCGCGACCGGCTCGGGTGCTTGAGCTTGCGCAGGGCCTTCGCCTCGATCTGACGGATGCGCTCGCGGGTCACCGAGAATTGCTGGCCGACCTCTTCGAGGGTGTGGTCGGTATTCATGCCGATGCCGAAGCGCATGCGCAGCACACGTTCCTCGCGCGGGGTCAGCGACGCGAGGACGCGCGTCGTGGTCTCGCGCAGATTGCTCTGGATCGCCGCGTCGATGGGCAGGACGACGTTCTTGTCCTCGATGAAGTCGCCGAGGTGGCTGTCCTCCTCGTCGCCGATGGGGGTTTCGAGGGAGATCGGCTCCTTGGCGATCTTCAGGACCTTACGCACCTTCTCCAGGGGCATGGCCAATTTCTCGGCCAGTTCCTCGGGGGTCGGCTCGCGGCCGATCTCGTGCAGCATCTGGCGCGAGGTGCGGACGATCTTGTTGATCGTCTCGATCATGTGCACCGGGATGCGGATGGTGCGGGCCTGATCGGCGATGGAGCGGGTGATCGCCTGGCGAATCCACCAGGTGGCGTAGGTCGAGAACTTGTAGCCGCGACGGTACTCGAACTTGTCCACTGCCTTCATCAGGCCGATGTTGCCCTCCTGGATCAGGTCGAGGAACTGCAGGCCGCGGTTGGTGTACTTCTTGGCGATGGAGATCACGAGGCGGAGGTTCGCTTCGATCATCTCCTTCTTGGCCTGACGGGCTTCGCGCTCGCCCTTCTGGACCATGTTGACGATCTTGCGGTACTCGCCGATTTCGAGACCGGTCTCGGAGGCGAGGGTGAGGATCTGCTCGCGCAGGCGCACGACCTCCTTCTGGCCCTTCTCGACGAGGTTCTTCCAGCCGCGGCCGCCGAGGCTGCCGACGCGCTCCATCCAGTTCGGGTCGAGCTCCCAGCCCTGGTAGTGGCGCAGGAACTCGTCGCGTGCGACGCCGTGGGTCTCGGCGTAGCGCATCAGGCGGCCCTCATGCGAGATGAGGCGCTTGTTGATGTCGTAGAGCTGCTCGACCAGGGCCTCGATGCGGTTGGCGTTAAGCGAGAGGGACTTCACGTCGGTGACGACGATGTCCTTCAACTCGTCGCGCTTGACGGCCTGCGCGTCCGTCAGGGTCCCGCCCGAGGCCTTCACCTCGGCGTGCTCGCTCTGGAGCTTGCGCAGTTTCTTGTAGTTGTTCGCGATGTTGTCGAACGTCTCGAGGACGCGCGGCTTGATCTCGGTCTCCATGGCCGCCAGGGAGACGTTGTTCTCCATGTCGTCCTCGTCGTCGCCCTCGGGCGCCGCCGGGGTTTCGGCCTCGGTCTCCTCGGCTTCCTCGCCGCCTTCCGCGATCTGCATCGCGTTCTTGGCGTCGGGACCCGCGTAGGTGGCTTCGAGGTCGATGATCTCGCGCAGGAGCACCCGGCCGTCGACGAGTTCGTCGCGCCAGATGATGATGGCCTGGAAGGTCAGCGGGCTCTCGCACAGGCCGGCGATCATCGCCTCGCGGCCCGCCTCGATGCGCTTGGCGATGGCGATTTCGCCCTCGCGCGACAGCAGCTCCACGGAGCCCATCTCGCGCAGGTACATGCGCACGGGATCGTCCGTGCGGTCGGTGGGCTCCTTGGTCGTGGTCTCGCGCACGGCCGGGGCCTTGGTCGGCGCGATCTCGGCGACCTCGGTCCCCTCCGCGCCGTCCTCGTCCTCGCCGGCCTCGCCGTTGGCCTTGGTCTCGCCGGCGGTCTCCTCGGTCTCCTCCGCCTCGACGACGTTGATGCCCATCTCGGAGAGCTGGGACAGCACGTCCTCGATCTGGTCGGGATCGGACTGGCCGTCGGGCAGGACCTCGTTGATCTCCTCGTAGGTGATGTAGCCGCGCTTCTTGGCGAGCTTCACCATCCGCTTGACGGAGGCATCCGTCAGATCGAGAAGCGGCCCGTCCGTCTGTGCCTCGGGGGCAGCATCCGTCTCGTCCCGTTCCGTTGCCTTCGTCGCCATGGTCCGCCTATGGTTGTCGTGGCAATGTCGCGCGGGAGTGTGTGGCTCACTCCGCGTCTACGACGTTGCAATGCATATGGTGTGCGGAACGCCGAAAAGCGCCCGCGTCGATCTCAGATCCCGGTATGCAAGCGAGACGCTTGACCGATTGTTAACCATGCGCCGCCTTCGGCGCGAGAATTCCGTTCCTTCGAGGGCCTAGCCCGCTGCCGCATCGGCGTCGGACCCGTCCTCCTCCGCCTCCGCTCCGGCGACCACGGCCATACGTTGCTTCACGTCACACAGCCAAGCGAAGTTCGCCTCCGTGAAGTCCTCGGCCAGGGCGTGTTCCGCCAAGCGAAGTTCGCTATTTAGCGCGCCGGACTTGCGGTGCAAGATCACGGCCTGACGCAATGCGTCTTCGAGACGCACGGGATCGGCATGCGCGTCAAGGGTCCATCGGTCCCCGGGGCGCACATGAGTGGCCAGTCGTTCCGACGCCTCGACCAGTCCGGTGCGCCGCAGGCGGGCCTCCAGGACCTCGACGCCGGGCTGTCCGGCATCGGCGTGGCTGTCGAGGAGCAGCGAGCGCAGGGCCTGCGCGTCGGAATCGCCGAGTTCGAGTTCGGCGAGATCCTCCGCCTCGATGCCGAGGAGTTCCGGGTGGACGAGGAGGCTCGACACGATCATCGCCTCGCGGTCGCGAAACGCCACGGGGCCGGCGGCGTTGGTCTCGCCCGCATAGAGCGGGTTGAACTTGGTGGTGATGCGCGGCGACGGCGGCGGATCGCCCGGGCGCGGGGTCCGCTGGTAGGCCGGCCGGCCGCCGCCGCCGCCCTGTCGGGGCTCCCACGGGCCGCGTCGGCCCTGGTTCGACTGGGGTGAGAGCGCGCGCAGGCGGCCCTCGATCTCGTCGCGGTAGAACCCCCGCACGGTCTCGTCGCGGATGCCCGCCACCATCTCGCGCAGGATCTTGGCGAGGCCTGCCCGGCGCTCGGGCGTGTCGAGGGGCGCGCCCTCGGTCGCCCGCGACCACAGCACTTCCACCAGGGGGCGCGCGCCCTCCAGCACCCGGTCGATGGCGGCCTTGCCCTCGGAGCGCAGGAGGTCGTCGGGGTCCTGCCCCTCGGGCAGCATGGCGAAGCGCAGGGATTTGCCCGGCGTCAGGCCCGGCAGGGCGACGTCCAGCGCCCGAAATGCGGCGCGCTGACCGGCGCCGTCGCCGTCGAAGCACAGGATCGGCTCGTCGCCGTGGCGCCAGAGCAGCGCGACCTGCTCCTCCGTCAGCGCGGTGCCCAGGGGAGCCACGGCGTTCGGGTGGCCCGCCAGCGTCATGGCGATGACGTCGACGTAGCCCTCGACGGCGATGATGGTACCGCGATCGTGGGCGGCCTTCCGCGCGCCGTGCAGGTTGTAGAGGAGCTGGCCCTTGTGGAAGAGCGGCGTCTCCGGCGAGTTCATGTACTTCGCCTTGGCGTCCTTCTGCATCGCCCGGCCGCCGAAGGCGATGACGCGTCCGCGCGAATCGGTGATGGGAAACATCACCCGGTCGCGAAACTTGTCGTACGGCACCTTGATGTCGTCGCCGGTCACGATCAGGCCGAGCTCGGCCATCATTTCCTTGGACACCTCCTTGGCGGCCAGATGATCGCGAAGGGCGTAGCGGTCGTTCGGCGCGTAGCCGAGGCGGAACCGCGCGCGGGTGTCGAGTCCGAGCTGGCGCCGGTCGAGATAGGCCCGGGCCTCGATCCCGGCGCTCCCGGCGAGCTGCGCCTCGTAGAACGCGGCCGCCATCTCCATGATGTCGAGGGCGCCGGCGCGCTTCGTCTCCATTTCCCGGGTGTCGGCACTCGGGGTCGGCAGGCTGACGCCGGCCTCCGAGGCCAGGCGCTCGACGGCCTCGGGAAAGCTCAGCCCTTCCGTCTCCATCAGGAAGGTGAACACGTCGCCGTGTTTTCCGCTCGAGAAGCAGTGGTAGAACTGCTTCTGGTCGTTGACGTAGAACGACGGCGATTTCTCGGCGTTGAACGGCGACAGGCCGCGCCACTCGCGCCCCGCCTTCTTCAGCCGGACGCGGCGCCCGACCACGTCGGAGGCGGGCAGGCGCGCGCGGATCTCTTCGAGGATGTGGGGCGGATAGCGCATTGGACCTCTGCGGCCGCCCAGTCTAGCCGACGGGCCTTAAGGAGTCCCGAACGCCGAGCGTCGCGGCCTGCCGCCTCGCCTCACGCCTTGGCGTTCAGCACCTCTTTCACCAGCCCGCTCGCCTTGCCGAAATCCATCCGGCCGGCATAGGCCGCCTTCAGGGACGCGATGACCTTGCCCATGTCCTTGGGGCCGGCGGCGCCCGTCTCGGCGACGGCGGCCTCGATGGCGGCACGGGTCTCGGCCTCGTCCATCTGCTGGGGCAGGTACCCGGCAATGATCGCGGCCTCGGCGCGCTCGTTCTCGGCGAGTTCCGGGCGGCCGCCCTGATCGTAGACGCCGGCCGATTCGTTGCGCTGCTTGATCATCTTCTGGAGGAGCGCGAGGATCTCCTCGTCGGTGGGCTGTTCCTTGCCCAGCCCTCGCGCCTCGATGTCCTTGTCCTTCAGGGCGGCCTGGATCATCCGCACGGTGGCGAGTTTCGCCTTGTCGCCGGCCTTCATGGCCTCTTTCATCTCGGTGGTGAGGCGGGCGCGCAGCATGGAAGTCTCCTGATCGGGCTGGTCTGTGAATTGCTGAGTGGATCGCGCGTCTTGAGCCGGTGGGTGCGTGGGGCCACATTGACCCCATCGCCGCCCGCTCGGTATGAGCGCCGCACGACAAGCCACCCGCGTGTGCCGTGTCGCACGGCATGCGCCGTGTCGCACGGCGCCGGGATCGGCCGGACATAAGCGAGATCACGCCGATGCTGCAAGATGAAGGCGCCCGCGCGCACCCCGCCACCGCCGCACCCTCCCCGGCCCCCTGGGCCGAGCCCGTCGCCACCGCCCTCCTGGTTCTCGCCGACGGCACGATCCTCGAAGGGTTCGGCATCGGCCAGACCGGGGCCGCCGACGGCGAGGTCTGCTTCAACACGGCGATGACCGGCTATCAGGAGATCCTGACCGACCCGTCCTATGCCGGACAGATCGTCACCTTCACGTTTCCCCATATCGGCAACACCGGCACCAACGACGAGGATCTGGAGAGCCTCGACGCCGCCCCGGCCTCGGGCGTGCGCGGCGCCGTCATCGCCTCGGCGGTGACCAACCCGTCGAGCTGGCGCTCGTCGAGCCACCTCGACGCCTGGCTGAAGGCGCGCGGCATCGTGGGCATCACCGGGGTGGACACCCGCGCGCTCACCGCCCTGATCCGCGACCATGGCATGCCCAACGCCGTCATCGCCAACGCTCCGGACGGCAGCTTCGACCGCGAGGCGCTGAAGGCGCGCGCCGCCGCCTTGGCCCCCATGGAGGGCCTCGACCTCGTGCCGCCGGTGACCAGCCGCGAGACCTCCGCCTGGTCGCAGACCACCTGGGGCGTGAAGACCGGCTACGGCGACCGCCCGGCCGGCCAAGGCCTGAAGGTCGTGGCCATCGATTACGGCGTGAAGCGCAACATCCTGCGCCTGCTGGCGCAAGCCGGCTGCGACGTCACCGTGGTGCCCGCCACCACGAGTGCGGCTGAGATCATGGCGATGAAGCCCGACGGCGTGTTCCTGTCGAACGGCCCCGGCGACCCGGCGGCGACGGGCGAATACGCCGTGCCGGTGATCCGCGAACTCCTGTCCGAGAAGGTGCCGACCTTCGGCATCTGCCTCGGGCACCAGCTCATGGGCCTGGCGCTCGGCGGCCGCACGGTGAAGATGGCGCAAGGCCACCACGGCGCCAACCATCCGGTGAAGGACAAGACCACCGGCAAGGTCGAGATCGTGTCGATGAACCACGGCTTCGCCGTCGATCCGGGGAGCCTGCCGGCAACCGCGGTGGAGACCCACGTGTCGCTGTTCGACGGCTCGAATTGCGGCCTTTCGCTCACCGACCGCCCGGCCTTCTCGGTGCAGCATCACCCCGAGGCCTCGCCGGGGCCGCGCGACAGCCACTACCTGTTCGAGCGCTTCGTCGCCCTGATGCGGGCGGGCAAGCCCGAGACGCTCCACGCCGTGGCGGAGTGAGGTCGGCGGCCGGCCGCGTCGGGGGTCGCTCCAGTCCGGTCTGTGCGAGCCACCTGCCCCGATATGGACCGGAGCGCGTCACAAAATGTCCGGCATTGCCGGGCATCCCCGCCCCATGAACGGCCCGCTAAGGACGACGCTCGAAGCTTCGTCGCGCGGGCCCGAACCGGACCGATGGCGGGGATCTCCACATGACCTTCGACGACGCGCGCGACGACTTCTCGCGCCTGCATCGCCTCTTCACTTTCCATCTCGGCGTCGGTGTCGGCCTGTCCTGGATGACCACCCTGTACGCGGCCTGCTACGCGCCGTGGGTGCGCAACATCCGGGCCCTCATCGACCCCGCCGCCGGGCTCGACCGCGTCGAGAGCACCCTGTCCTTCCTGTTCGTCCTGCCGGCGGTTCTCACCATCGCCTGGGTGAGCCTGTTCTTCGGCCGCGAACTCCTGCGCCGCAGCCAGACGCTATCCAGCGCCGCCCTGGAATTCGCCGCCGCCGCCGTCGTGGCCTTCGGAGTGTTCACCCTGTCCATCGACCGGGCCGTCGCCGCACTCTACGCCGGCCTTTAAGTTCAGCGAACCGGCCGGGGGCGGACGATCACCTCCGGCCGGCGAGCGTGCCTATTGCACCTTCGCGAACAGCGGCTCGAACCGCTTCGTGGCGATTTTGCCATGCGGAACGGCCTTGGCGGCGTCGAGGTTCGCCGGCTGGTCCCCCACCTCCACCAGGCCGATCATCCCCATGTTGTAGTGCGGCGCGCACTTGATGCCGTAGACGCCCGGCTTGTCGAAGGTCGCCACCTCCTCCTCCTTGCCGACCACGGTCTTGAACGTCGCCGCGCCCTCGGGCGCCATGCCCTTGATCAGCTCGGCGTTGTGCCCCTTGTCCGTTGGGGTGAAGCGGATGCTGTCGCCCGGCGCCAGCTTCACCAGGGCGGGCTCGAACACCATCATGCCGTCCGCGCCGCTGTCGAGGGTCTTGACCGTGAACTCGGCCGCCATCGCGGCCGTGCCGAGGGTCGTGCACAGGGTGACCGTTCCGGCGAGCAGGGTGAGCTTCGTCATGCGTTTCCTCGAATGATTCTGAAGAATATCGACGCGTTTCGTCGATCTTGCGCAAATATAGCAACGCACAATGTCGGGCAAATTCGCCGATACTTACGAATTCAAACAGTTCTATTCGTAAGAAGATCTTGGGGGCCGGCGGCGGGCATGGTTCCTGCGTATGGCTGACGGCGCCCACCGCTCCGCCCTTCCAAAACCGGGCGGCGGCGTGTAGACGCGAAGCCTAACGACAATCCACGCCGCTCGCGCCCGCACACGGCAGCCCCCGATGGTGGCGCCGCGTGTGCCTGGGCGCGTGCCCGCAAGCCAGGGCCCCCGATGCCGAAACGCACCGATCTCTCCACGATCCTCATCATCGGTGCGGGCCCGATCGTCATCGGACAGGCGTGCGAGTTCGACTATTCCGGCACCCAGGCCTGCAAGGCGCTCCGCGAGGAGGGCTACCGGATCGTGCTGGTCAATTCGAACCCCGCCACGATCATGACCGACCCGGACATGGCCGACGCCACCTATGTCGAGCCGATCACCCCGGAGATCGTCGCCAAGATCATCGAGAAGGAGCGCCACGTGGTGCCGGGGGGCTTCGCCCTGCTGCCGACCATGGGCGGCCAGACCGCGCTGAACTGCGCCCTGTCCCTGAAGAAGATGGGCATCCTCGAAAAGTTCGACGTCCAGATGATCGGCGCCACCGCCGAGGCCATCGACAAGGCCGAGGACCGCCAGCTGTTTCGCGACGCCATGACCAAGATCGGACTGGAGACGCCGAAATCGGCGGTGGCCAACGCGTCGGCGGCCAAGAAGGTCGACCGCGAGAAGTACCTCGCCGAGATCGCCCGGATCGAGACCGCCACCGAGGGCGACGCCCGCGCGCCCGCGCTGGCCGCGTTCGAGAAGACCTGGCACCGGGGCGAATCCGACCGGCGCAAGCGCTACGGCGAGCACGCCATCGGGCAGGCGCTCATCGCGCTCGCCGATGTCGGCCTGCCGGCGATCATCCGCCCCTCCTTCACCATGGGCGGCACGGGTGGCGGCATCGCCTACAACCGGGAGGAGTTCCTCGACATCGTCGAGCGCGGCATCGATGCCTCGCCCACAAACGAGGTCCTGATCGAGGAGAGCGTGCTCGGCTGGAAGGAGTACGAGATGGAGGTCGTCCGCGACAGGAACGACAACTGCATCATCGTCTGCTCCATCGAGAACATCGACCCGATGGGCGTCCACACGGGCGATTCCATCACCGTCGCGCCGGCGCTCACGCTGACCGACAAGGAATATCAGGTGATGCGCGACGCGTCGCTCGCGGTGCTTCGCGAGATCGGCGTCGAGACCGGCGGCTCCAACGTCCAGTTCGCCATCGACCCGGCCACCGGCCGGATGATCGTCATCGAGATGAACCCGCGCGTCTCGCGCTCATCGGCGCTCGCGTCGAAGGCCACGGGCTTTCCCATCGCCAAGGTCGCGGCCAAGCTCGCCGTTGGCTACACCCTCGACGAGATTGCCAACGACATCACGGGCGGGGCGACCCCGGCTTCGTTCGAGCCGACCATCGACTACGTCGTCACCAAGATTCCGCGCTTCGCCTTCGAGAAGTTCCCCGGCGCCGAGCCGACGCTCACCACCGCCATGAAGTCGGTGGGCGAGGCCATGGCCATCGGCCGGTGCTTCGCCGAATCCCTGCAGAAGGCCCTGCGCTCCCTCGAGACCGGCCTCACCGGCCTCGACGAGATCGAGATCGAAGGCCTCGGCAAGGGCGACGACCACAACGCCATCAAGGCGGCCCTCGGCACCCCGACCCCGGACCGGCTCCTCAAGGTCGGCCAGGCCCTTCGCCTCGGCGTCAGCCACGCGGAGGTCCACGCCTCGTGCAAGATCGATCCGTGGTTCCTGGAGCAACTCCAGGCGATCATCGACCTCGAGAAGCGGGTCAAGGCGCACGGCATCCCGACGACGCCGGGAGCGCTGCGCCAGCTCAAGGCCGCCGGCTTCTCCGACGCGCGCCTCGCCGTGCTGGCGAAGACCGACGAGGAGTCGGTGCGCAGTAACCGCCGGGCGCTGGGCGTCCGCCCGGTGTTCAAGCGCATCGACACTTGCGCGGCCGAGTTCAAGGCGCCCACTGCCTACATGTACTCGACCTATGTCGCGCCCTTCGCCGGGACGGTCGTCGACGAGGCCCAGCCGACGGAGGCGAAGAAGGTCATCATCCTCGGCGGTGGCCCGAACCGCATCGGCCAGGGCATCGAGTTCGACTATTGCTGCTGTCACGCCTGCTTCGCGCTGACCCAGGCCGGCTACGAGACCATCATGGTCAACTGCAACCCCGAGACGGTCTCGACGGATTACGACACCTCCGACCGGCTTTACTTCGAGCCCCTGACCGAGGAGGACGTGCTCGAGATCATCGAGACCGAGCGTCAGGCCGGGACGCTGCACGGCGTCATCGTGCAGTTCGGCGGCCAGACCCCGCTCAAGCTCGCCCGCGCCCTGGAGGCCGCCGGCGTGCCGATCCTCGGTACCTCGCCCGACGCCATCGACCTCGCCGAGGACCGCGACCAGTTCAAGCGCCTCCTCGACAAGCTCGGGATGAAGCAGCCGAAGAACGGCATCGCCTATTCGGTCGAGCAAAGCCGCCTGATCGCCGCCGATCTCGGCCTGCCCTTCGTGGTGCGGCCGAGCTACGTGCTCGGCGGGCGCGCCATGGCGATTATCCGCGACGAGACCCAGTTCGCGGATTATCTCCTCGACACCCTGCCGAGCCTGATCCCCTCCGACGTCAAGGCGCGCTACCCCAACGACAAGACGGGGCAGATCAACACGGTGCTGGGCAAGAACCCGCTCCTGTTCGACCGCTACCTGTCGGACGCCACCGAGATCGACGTCGATGCCATCTGCGACGGCACGGACGTGTTCATTGCCGGCATCATGGAGCACATTGAGGAGGCGGGCATCCATTCGGGCGATTCGGCCTGCTCGCTGCCGTCGCGCTCGCTCTCGCCCGAGATCATTTCGGAGTTGGAGCGGCAGACGAAGGCCATGGCCCTGGCGCTCAAGGTCGGCGGCCTGATGAACGTGCAGTACGCCATCAAGGACGGCGCCATCTACGTGCTGGAGGTGAACCCCCGCGCCTCGCGCACGGTGCCGTTCGTGGCGAAGGTGATCGGCGAGCCCATCGCCAAGATCGCCGCCCGCGTCATGGCCGGAGAGCCGCTGGCGAGCTTCGGCCTCAAGGCCAAGGTGCTCGATCACATCGCCGTCAAGGAAGCGGTGTTCCCGTTCGCGCGCTTCCCCGGCGTCGATGTGCTGCTCGGCCCCGAGATGCGCTCCACCGGCGAGGTCATCGGCCTCGATTCGAGCTTCGGCGTCGCCTTTGCGAAAAGCCAGCTCGGATCCGGCACCCAGGTGCCGAAGGGCGGGGCGGTGTTCGTCTCCGTGCGCGATGCCGACAAGGCCCGGATCCTGCCGGCGATCCGCCTGCTCGCAGAACTCGGCTTCACCATCATCGCCACCAGCGGCACCCAGCGCTATCTCGCGGAACAGGGCGTACCGACGGAGCGGGTGAACAAGGTTCTGGAAGGCCGGCCGCACGTGGTCGATTCCATCAAGAACGGCGACATCCAGCTCGTGTTCAACACCACCGAGGGGGCGGGTGCGCTCTCCGACTCCCGCTCGCTCCGCCGCGCGGCCCTCTTGCATAAAGTGCCGTACTACACCACTCTCGCGGGTGCGATGGCGGCGGCCGAGGGGATCAAGGCCTATCTGGAAGGCGATCTCCAAGTCCGCGCCTTGCAGGAATACTTCGCGGCCTGAATCATCGCGTTGCGGGTGACTTGCGTCACGGCCGCGACGCATTAGGTTCTGGACGATCTTATTCTGGCCCGGGGGGAGCGATTGCGCTCCCTTCGGGCCTCTTCATTGTGGCGCGAGACGATGACCATAGACAAGGTTCCGATGACGGTGCGCGGCTACGCGGCGCTGGAGCAGGAGTTGAAGCACCGCCAGCAGGTGGAGCGCCAGCGCATCATCCAGGCGATCTCCGAGGCACGAGCCCTCGGCGACCTATCGGAGAACGCCGAGTACCATGCCGCCAAGGAGGCGCAGTCCCACAACGAGGGCCGCGTCATGGAACTCGAAAGCATGATCGCGCGCGCCGAGGTGATCGACGTCACCAAGCTCTCCGGGACCAAGATCAAGTTCGGCGCCACGGTGAAGCTCGTCGACGAGGACACCGAGGAAGAGAAGACCTACCAGCTCGTCGGCGAGCCGGAGGCCGACGTGCGCTCGGGCCTCGTGTCCATCACCTCCCCTATCGCCCGCGCCCTTATCGGCAAGGGTGTGGGCGACACCGTCGAAGTGACGACGCCCGGCGGCGGCAAGTCCTACGAGGTCGTCGCCGTCCAGTACGGCGCCTGAGCGTCGTCGTGCGCCGCCTGTTGCGCTGGGCCGGGACGGGAGGCCTTCTCGGCCTTCTCTCCCTCGCCGCCCCGGCTTCGGCCCAGGGTCTGCCGAGCCTCGGGGGCGAGCGGCTGTCCAGCATCCGCGTCGATGTCGGACCCCTCCTCGCCCAGGGGGACGGTCCCCGCGCCCGGGCGCTTCAGGACGATCTCACCCAGGCCCTGCGCGCCGAGTTCGCCGATGTTTCCGGTGGGCGCGGCCCGACCCTGGTGGTGCGCCTGCGCAGCCTGTCGATGAACCCCTATGTCGGCAACCAGGGCCGGAGCGGCTTCGGCGGCAGCATGGATTCCGACTATCTCGACGGGGAGGCCCTCCTCGTTGGTCGCCGTGGCGAGGTGCTGGCCTGGCATCCCCAGTTGTCCGTCGTCCCGGCGAGTTCCGGCGGGGCTTGGTACGATCCCGAATCGGAGCGTCGGCGGGTGACCGCCATCGCGGCGCATTACGCCGGCTGGCTTCGGCGGGCCCTGCCGTCGCAGTGATCGTCGGGCGAACCGACCGGCGGGATTGACGTGGCGGCGCCGATGGCGAAAGCGTCCCGGATGCATGCACCGTCCGGCCGTCCGGCAACGACCCCCACCCCTCCGCGCGAGATCGCCCAGGCCAGGACCTGGATCGTCACCGACGGCAAGGCCGGCGACGAGAACCAGTGCCTGGGCCTCGCCGAGACCCTCGGCCTCGCCTTCGAGACCCGGCGCATCACGCCGCGCCCGCCCTTCGGCTGGATGGCGCCGTGGGGGCCGGTGGACCCGGGCGATCGGCCGGGCCGGGCGCGTGGCGCCCTGTCGGGGCCGCTGCCCGACATCCTCGTCGCCTCGGGTCGGCGGTCGGTACCGTACCTGCGGGCCGTCCGCGAAGCCTCGGGGGGACGAACCTTCACGGCGTTCCTCAAGGACCCGCGCACGGGACCGCAGACCGCCAACTTCGTCTGGGTGCCGGATTACGACGACCTGCGGGGGGAGAACGTCTTCACCACCCTCACCGCGCCGCATCAGGTGTCCGCCAAGCGCCTCGCCGCCGCGCGCGCCCGGCCCGATCCGCGCCTCGCCGGCCTGCCCTGGCCGCGCATCGCCGTGCTCATCGGCGGCGACAGCCGGCATCTCACCTACCGCAACGCCGACATGCGCCGCCTCGTGCGCGATCTGACCAAGCTCTCGGAGGGCGGCTGCTCGCTGATGTTGACGGTCTCGCGCCGCACCCCGCCGGACCTGCGCGACGCTCTTGAGGCCCTGGTCGCGGCCAAGGGCGGGTTCTTCTGGGACGGGACGGGCGAGAACCCCTACGTCGCCATGCTGGCGCTCGCCGAGTCCATCGTGGTCACGTCGGATTCGGCCAACATGGTCGGCGAGGCCGTGAGCACGGGCGCCCCGGTCCTCCTGTTCGACCTGCCGAAGACCTATATCCGTCACAGGCGGCTGTTCGCGGGCCTCGCCATGGCGGGCGCGTTGAAGCCCTTCATCGGTCGTTTGGAGACCTTGCGCTACGAACCCCTCGACGCGACGCCGGCCATCGCGCAGGCGATGGCGCGGGCCTACGACGCGCATGTCGCGCGCCTGTCCTCCGCCGACCCATCCTGAAGGAGACGAATCCGATGGCGCACACCCATTCCAAGCTCGTCATCATCGGCTCGGGGCCGGCCGGCTACACCGCCGCCATCTACGCCGCCCGCGCCATGGTCGAGCCCCTGATGATCTCCGGCTTCCAGCCCGGCGGTCAGCTCATGATCACCACGGATGTGGAGAACTATCCGGGCTTCGCGCAAGCGATCCAGGGGCCTTGGCTCATGGAGCAGATGCGCGCCCAGGCCGAGCATGTCGGCACCAGAATCGTGTCCGAGTACATCACCAAGGTCGATCTCAAGGTCCGGCCGTTCCGGCTGGAAGCCGATTCCGGCGAGACCTACTCGTGCGACGCCCTCGTCATCGCCACGGGCGCCCAGGCGAAGTGGCTCGGCCTGCCCTCCGAAGCGGCGTTCCAGGGCTTCGGCGTCTCGGCCTGCGCCACCTGCGACGGCTTCTTCTTCCGGGGCAAGGAGGTCGTGGTGGTCGGCGGCGGCAACACCGCCGTGGAGGAGGCGCTCTATCTCGCCAACCTCGCCTCCAAGGTGACGGTGGTCCACCGCAGGGGCGAGTTCCGGGCCGAGCGCATCCTGCAGGAGCGCCTGTTCAAGCATCCCAACGTCGAGGTGCTGTGGCACCACGCCGTCGAGGAAGTCTGCGGCACGCAGAAGCCCCCGTCGGTGACGCACCTGCGCCTCAAGGACGTGCGCTCGGGCGAGATCGTCGAACGCAAGACCGACGGCGTGTTCATCGCCATCGGGCACCAGCCCGCGACGGCGATCTTCGAGGGTCAGCTCGCCATGCGCGACGGCGGCTACATCGAGACCAAGCCGGGGACGACCCACACGGCGATTCCCGGCGTCTATGCCGCCGGCGACGTCACCGACGACATCTACCGCCAGGCGATCACGGCGGCCGGCATGGGCTGCATGGCGGCCCTCGACGCCGAAAAGTTCATCGCCGCCCTCGAAGTCGGCGAGACCCCACAGCAAGCTGCGGCCGAATAGCGATTTTTGTCCGCCGCGGCTTGCGCCCGGCCGCAACACAATCGCAAGATCGAAGTCCTAACCTGAGCGCTGACGGCATGGGCCGTCGGCGCTTCTCGCATGGACGGCCCACACTGTGATCCGTGGGTATCCGTGCGGCGCGTGTCAGGGTCCGGGCCGGCAACGGCGAACGGGACGGCACCGGGGTGCGTACGGGAGTGGACGCCGTGGACTGGGACAAGATCCGCATCTTCCTCAACGTCGCCGAGGCCGGCAGCTTCACGCGCGCCGGCGACGACATCGGCCTGAGCCAATCGGCCGTCAGCCGCCAGATCAGCGCCCTTGAGCGGGAGTTGAAGGCACCTCTGTTCCACCGCCACGCCCGGGGGCTCATCCTCACCGAGCAGGGCGACCTGCTGTTTCGCGCCGCGCGGGACATGAAGCTGCGCCTGGAGAACACCCGCGCGCGCCTCGTCGAGACCAGCGAGCGCCCGTCCGGCGACCTCAAGGTGACCACCACCGTGGGGCTCGGTACCTCGTGGCTCGCCCAGCGCGTGGCCGAGTTCCTCGACCTCTACCCCGACGTCCGCGTCGAGATGATCCTCACCAACGAGGAACTCGACCTCGCCATGCGGGAGGCCGACGTCGCGATCCGCATGCGGCGGCCGGCCCAGCCCGACCTGATCCAGCGGCGGCTGTTCACGGTGCATTACCACGCCTACGCGGCGGCCGACTACGTCAAGCGCTTCGGCGAACCCAAGAGCATCGCCGACCTCGACAACCACCGGCTGATCTCGTTCGGCGGCAACGAGCCGTCCTACCTGCTCGCCACCCACTGGCTCGCCACCGTCGGGCGCGAGGGCCAGGAGCGCCGGCCGATCCACTTCACGGTGAACAACATCACGGCCCTGCAGCAGGCCATGGAGACGGGCGCCGGCATCGGCATCCTGCCCGACTACGCCGTGGAGAGCGGCACCGGCCTCGTCCAGGTCATGCGCGACAGCGAGATGCCGCACATGGAGAGCTACCTCGTCTACGCGGAGGAGATGCGCACCGTCGCCCGCGTGCAGGCGTTCCGGGACTTCCTCGTCGCCAAGGCGCAGCGCTGGATCTACTGAGCGCCGCGCCTGGGCTCCGTCACACGAACAGGCGTTCCTTCTCCAGGCCCTTGTAGAGACCCGCGACCTGCTCGCCGTAGCCGTTGTAGATCAGGGTCGGCACGCGCTGGTCGGTGCCCAGCACCCGCTCCGTCGCCTGGCTCCAGCGCGGGTGCGAGACGGCCGGATTGACGTTGGCCCAGAAGCCGTACTCGGCCGATTGCAGACCTTCCCAGAAGGTCTTGGGCCGCTCGGCGACGAACGAGATCTTGGTGATCGATTTCACCGACTTGAAGCCGTACTTCCACGGCACCGCGAGGCGGATCGGCGCGCCGAACTGGTTCGGCAGGGCCTTGCCGTAGATGCCCGTGACCACGAAGGCGAGGTCGTTGGCCGCCTCCGCCATGGTCAGCCCCTCGATGTACGGCCAGGGGTACAGGAACGAGCGCTGGCCCGGCGCCATGGCAGGGTCGAGGAAGGTCTGCATCTGGATGTACTTCGCACCCGAGGCGGGTTTGGCGAGCGCCACCAGCTTCGAGAGGGGAAACCCCGTCCACGGCACGGCCATGGACCACGCCTCGACGCAGCGGTGGCGGTAGAGCCGCTCCTCCAGGGTCACCTTGCGCAGGAGGTCCTCGAAGCCGATCTCGAACGGCTTCTCGACGAGGCCGTCGATCTTGATGGTCCAGGGCTTGGTCTTGAGGGCGTTGGCCGCCGGCAGCACGCTCTTCGACATGCCGAATTCGTAGAAGTTGTTGTAGTCGCCGCTGTACTTCTCCGCCGTGACGGCGCGGTCGAGGGCGTAGGCCTCGTTGCGGGGCGCCGGGTACAGGCCGGGCTCGGCGGCGGCGTACGCGCCGCGGGCGCCCAGGAACGCCGATGCGGCCAGACCGGCCCCGGCGCCGAGCAGGGCGCGGCGGTCGAGGAAGACGCTCTCGGGGGTCGCGAGGTGCTCCGGGATTTCCCAGCCGCGCGGACGCTTGATGTGCATGTGAGGCTCCTTCGCAGATGCCGGCCGGAACGCTTCACTTCGACGCCCGGCGTCGATTCTCGGCATCCGCCCGATACCCACCATACGGACCGGCGGCCCGTTTGGTTACACGCGGCGCGATCTCACGAAGCGGGCGGATCGTCGCGCAGGGCCCGGCGCAGGACCTTGCCGACATTGGTCTTCGGCAGGGCCTCGTGGAACACCACCCGGCGCGGCACCTTGTAGCCCGTGAGCTGGGTCCGGGCGAAGGCCCGCAGGAGATCGGGCGTGGTCTCGTCGGTTCGCCGGACGACGTGGGCCACCACCATCTCGCCGGTCTCGTCGTGGCGCGCGCCCACCACGGCGCATTCGAGGACGCCGGGATGGCCGGCCAGAACCTCCTCGATCTCGTTGGGGTAGACGTTGAACCCCGAGACCAGGATCATGTCCTTCATCCGGTCGACGATGCGGACCTGCCCGTCGGGCTCGAACACCGCGACGTCGCCCGTGCGGAAGTATCCGTCCGGCGTGGTGGCCCGCGCGGTCTCGTCGGGGCGCTTCCAGTAGCCGGCCATGACCTGGGGCCCGCGCACGCACAATTCACCGGGCTCGCCGGGGCCGGCGCTCCGCCCGTCCACGGTGCGGATGGCGACGTCTGTCGACGGAAGCGGGAAGCCGATGGTGCCGGACCATTCGACGAGGCTCGGCGGGTTCACGCAGACCACGGGCGAAGTCTCGGACAGGCCGTAGCCCTCGACGATGGTGGTGCCGGTGATGGTCTTCCACTTGGCCGCCACGGGGGCCTGCACCGCCATGCCGCCGGCGATGACGAAATCGATGTGGCCGAAATTCACCGCCCCGATGCCCGGATGATTCACCAGCAGGTTGAACAGGGTGTTGACCCCGGAGAGGTGGGTGAAGCGGTTGCCCTTGAGGGTCTTCACGAAGCCGTCGGCGTCGCGCGGGTTCGGGATCAGCAGACAGCACCCGCCGAGCTTCACGAACAGGAAGAAACAGCAGGTCAGGGCGAAGATGTGGTAGAGCGGCAGGGCCGTGATCATCACCCGCTCGTGGCCGTCGTCGCCGTCGATGCAGAACCAGGTCTGGCACTGGGCGACGTTGGCGACGATGTTGCGGTGGGTCAGCATCGCCGCCTTGGCGACCCCCGTGGTGCCGCCGGTGTATTGCAGGAAGGCGAGGTCGTCGGGGGCGAGGGCGACGACCGGGCGCGGCAGGGTCCGGCCGAGGCGCTGGACCTGCTCGAACCGGACCGTCCGCTCGGGCGGCAGGGCATAGGCCGGCACCGCTTTCTTCAGGGTGCGGCTGGCCCAGCCGATGGCCCGCCCCTTGAGGCCGAGGCCGTCGCCCGGCCCGGCGACGACGATGCGCTCCAGGCTCACCTCGGCAAGGGACGTCTCCACCGTGTGGGCGAAATTCTCGAGGACGAAGAGGGCGCGCGCGCCGGAATCGGCGAGCTGCGCGGTAAGTTCGCGCGGCGTGTACAGCGGGTTGACGTTGACGACGGTGCAGCCGGCGAGCAACACCCCAAGGATCGCCACCGGGTAGGCCGGCACGTTGGGCATCATGATCGCGATGCGGTCGCCCTTGCCGTAGCCCTGCGCCGCGAGCCACGCCGCCACCGCCCGCGCGGATTCGCCGAGCGCGCCGTAGGTGATGCGGGAGCCGAAGCACTGCACCGCCGGCCGGTCGGGATGGCGCCGCAGGGTGTCCTCGAACAGGTCGACGAGGGTGCCGAGGGCCGCCACGTCGATCTCCGCCGGCATTCCCTGCGGGTAGGCGGACAGCCACGGACGCTCGGCGCCACGACGAGGGGCCACCCGATCCTGGGGCATTGCGAACCTCCCTGTGATGTGGCGCAGCGGCTTGGTGCCGCTTTCGTTCACATCTGAACCATCTTTCCGGATTTGCCGGCCCGGATCAAGCCACCGCGCCGGATGGTGGCCGATGGCGCGCCCGGTTGTCGAGCCAGGCGAGCGCCGAATGGGGCAGGAAGGCGAGGAGGACGAGGGCGGCGGCGAGGGCCGCCTCCCCGCCCGTGAGCGGGCGGCGCGGCCAGGCGCCGAGCCCGGTGGCGTGGGCGAGGCCGAGCACCGCGAGGGCGAACCAGAGCGACATGTATCGCACCAGCACGCGCCCGCCCGCCGCCAGGAGCCATCGGCCCCAGCCTCCACCCCTTCGGACGGTGCCGGCCATGAGCAGGCCGCCGAAACCGAGGGCGAGGCCGAACACGAACGCGGCCGAGGCCGCGCCGAGGCCGTAGGCCACCGTCATGGTCTGCCCGTTGAGGAAGGCGACGCCGCCCGTGGCGAAGCCCGACCGCAGGGTCGGGCCGCCGAAGGTGGGGTACAGGCCGGCGGCGAGCAGCATCGCGACCGCGACCGCGCCGCCGGCGAAGCGCCGGACGGGTCGGCCCGGCCCCGGCCGGATCATCGTCACGAGGAGGGCGGCGAGCCCGTACAGGATGGCGGCGGCGAACAGCGGGTACCGGTCGAGGAAGAAGCCGTAGAACCGCGCCTCGACCACCCCCGGCAGGACCGTGCGCTGGCTGAACCCCGTCGCCCAGGCCAGGCCCACGCCGAGGATCGCGGCCGCCGCAGGGGCCAGCGCCCAGGCGGCGGCGGATACGCGGCTCACGCCTCGTAGTTGTCGCGCACGAGGCGGTCGAGGAGGCGCACGCCCCAGCCCGCACCCCAGCTCCGGTTGATCTCCGACGACGAGGACGACATGGCGACGCCCGCGATGTCGAGATGCGCCCACGGCACGTCGTTGGTGTAGCGCTTGATGAAGGACGCGGCGGTGGCCGCACCCCCGTGGCGCCCGCCGGTGTTCTTCATGTCGGCGAACTTCGAGTCGATGGCCTTGTCGTAGGCCGGGATCAGCGGCATCCGCCACACGGCCTCGCCGGTCGCCTCGCCGGCGGCGGTGAGCTTGGCGGCGAGGTCGTCGTCGGTGGAGAACAGGCCGGCGATGTCCTGGCCGAGCGCCACGATGATCGCGCCCGTGAGGGTGGCGAGGTCGATGATGAACTTCGGCTTGTAGGCGCCCTGGACGTGCCAGACCACGTCGGCGAGCACGAGGCGTCCCTCCGCGTCGGTGTTGATGATCTCGATGGTCTGGCCCGACATGGAGGTGACGATGTCGCCGGGGCGGAAGGCGTCGCCGTCGGGCATGTTCTCCACGATGCCGATGGCACCGACCACGTTCACCTTCGCCTTGCGGGACGCCAGGGCGTGCAGGGTGCCGACGACGCAGGCCGCACCCCCCATGTCGCCCTTCATATCCTCCATGCCGGCCGCCCCCTTGATGGAGATACCGCCGGAATCGAAGCACACGCCCTTGCCGACGAGGGCGATGGGGGCCTCGTCCGCCGCTCCGCCGTTCCAGCGCATGATCACCACGCGGGGCTCGCGCACCGAGCCGCGGGCCACGGCGAGGAGTGCGCCCATGCCGAGGGCTTCGAGCTTGCCGGGGCCGAGCACCTCGACCTCGACGCCGAGCTTCGTCAGGTCCTCGGCGCGGCGGGCGAACTCCGCCGGGAAGAGGACGTTCGGCGGCTCGTTGACGAGTTCACGCGCCAGGATCACGCCCTCGGCCACCGCATCGGTGGTCCTGACGGCGGCCTCGGCGGCGGCCGGATCGGTCACCATGAGGGTGAGCGTCGTGCCGCGGGTCTCCTCGCCCTCGGGCTTCTTCTTGGTCTTGTAGCGGTCGAAGCTGTAGTGACGCAGGCGGGCGCCCAGCGCGATGTCGGCGGCGTTCTCGGGCGTCACCGTCACGCCCGGGAGCACCAGCGCCAGGGTGGCGGTGCGGCCCGTGACCTTGCTGGCGGCAAAGCCGCCGAGCGCCGGCCAGTCGAGCTTGGCCCGGTCCTTCTCGGAGCCGAGGCCGACCACCACCAGGCGGTCCACGTCGAGGCCGGCGGGGGCCGGCAGGGTGAGGGCCGAGAGGGACTTGCCCTTGAAGCGCTCGCTCGCGGCGGCGCGGGCGACGAGGTCGGCGGCACCGCGCCCGACGGCCTGGGCCACCTCGGGTGAGAGGGCGAGATCGTCGCCGACGAAGACGACGAGGTCGCCCCGGCCCACCGGTCCGAGGGCCTCGAATGCGATCGTGATACCGTCCGCCATGCCTGCAGCTTTCCATGGGCGCGCCAAGGTCGCGCGTCGAGTGTGTGCGGCGCGGCACGCGAAGGACGGGCGGCGCCGGATCGGTTTCCTGTGTACCCGACGAGCGTCAGAACGCAACGCGATGGCGCGGCGGCGGAAAACGCCGTCAAACCGCCCGGTTTGGTGCGCTTCAGGGGTGGCTCGACGCGACCTGCGGGCCTGCGCTACATCGGCGGGTCGCCGCATCGGTGACCCGGCCAAACGTCCCCCGGGAGATCCGTCCGCGAGAACCGATGACGCAGATCGAGCGCTACATCTTCCGAATCGCGTTCGGAGCCTTCCTCGCCTGCCTCGTCGGCCTCACGGGTACGATCTGGGTGACGCAGGCTCTACGGGAACTCGACCTCATCACCGCCAAGGGCCAGACCCTGGTGATCTTCTTCCTCATCACCGGCCTGTCCCTGCCGACCCTGGTCACCGTGATCTCGCCGGTGGCCCTGTTCATCGCCGTGGTCTACGCCCTGAACAAGCTCAACGGCGATTCCGAGCTCATCGTCATGTCGGCGGCGGGGATGAAGCCACGCCGCATCCTGCGCCCGTTCCTTACCCTCGGCCTCGCCGTCAGCTTCGCCGTGGCGTTCCTGACGATCCAGGTGATGCCGTCCTCGTTCCAGGAACTGCGCGACGTGCTCACCCGGGTGCGGGGCGACTTCATCGCCAACGTGGTCAAGGAAGGCCAGTTCACCAGCCTCGACAGCGGCATCACCTTCCATTTCCGCGAGCGTGGACCGGGCGGATCGCTGCTCGGCATCTTCATCCAGGACAAGCGCGAGGCGGGAAAAAGCGTGGTCTACCTCGCCGAGCGCGGCCAGGCGGTGGATTACGGCGGCCAGAGCTACCTCGCCCTGGAGAAGGGCAGCGTACACCGGCAGCAGAAGGATTCGCGCGACTCCTCGATCATCACCTTCGAGCGCTACACCGTGGATCTGGCCGCCTTCACGCCTCCGGATTCGGAGGTGACCTACAAGCCGCGCGAGCGCTCGACGACGCAGCTGTTCTTTCCCGATCGGGCGGAGGGCTACTACCAGCTCCAGAAGGGCCGCTTCCGCTCCGAGCTGCACGACCGCCTGTCGTCGTGGCTCTATCCGCTGGCGCTCACCTTCATCGCCTTCGCGGCGCTCGGCGATCCCCGCACCACCCGCCAGGGCCGGGGGCTCGCCGTCGCCGGGGCGGTGCTGGCGGTGGTGGTGCTGCGCATCGCAGGGTTCGCCGCCACCAGTGCCGCCACCCGCAGCCAGGGCGCCGTCGTGGCGATCTACGCCGTGCCGCTGCTGGCCATCGCGCTGTCCAGCGTCCTGATCTTCCACGGGCCCGCGGTCCGGGCCTGGAACGCGCGCCTCGCCGGGCTGCTGCGCCGCCGACGCCTCGGACGGGCCTGAGCCGTGAGCGCACTCATCGGCCTCACCCTCGGGCGCTACTTCGCGCTGCGGTTCCTGCGCACCATCCTGGGCGTGTTCCTCACGGTCTTCACCCTGGTCTACACCCTCGATTTCGTCGAGCTCCTGCGCCGCGCCGGCGACGCCGAGGGCGCGTCCACGGGGTTGATGGCCCAGCTCGCCCTGTTCCGCACCCCGGCGGTGGCCGAGGGCGTGCTGCCCTTCGCGATCCTGTTCGGATCGATGGCCTCGCTGCTGCAGCTCTCGCGCAAGTTGGAACTCGTGGTGGCGCGGGCCGCCGGGATCTCGGCGTGGCAGTTCCTCCAGCCCGGCCTGTTCGTGGCGCTCGCCATCGGGGCCTTCACGGTGGGCGTCTACAATCCGGTCTCGGCCCTGCTGAAGCAGCGCTCCACCGAGATCGAGGCGAAGATCTTCGCGCGCTCCACCAAGGCGGGTTCGGGCAAGGACATCTGGATCCGCCAGCGCAGCGTCGACGGGCAGGCGATCCTGCGGGCCGAGACGGCCATCGAGGGGACCACGACGCTGGCGGGCGTCTCGGCCTACACCTTCGACGAGGCCGGGGCGTTCGTTTCGGAGATCGATGCCGCGCGGGCGATCCTCCACGACGGGTACTGGGAGCTGCAGGAGGCCCGCCTCCTCACCCCGGACGCGCCGCCGGAGGGCTTTTCCACATATCTCATCGCCTCCACCCTCGACCCCGGACAGGTGCGCCAGCGCTTCACACCCCCGGAATCTGTGCCTTTCTGGCAACTTCCCGAGACCATCGCACGCAACGAGCGGGCGGGGTTGGATGCCACGCGCTACCGTCTCCAGTATGACGTGCTCATGGCGCGCCCGGTTCTCTTCGTCGCCATGGTGCTCGTGGCGGCCAGCGTTTCCTTAAGGTTCTTCCGCTTTGGTGGCGTGGGAAAGCTCGTGCTCGGCGGCGTGGCGGCCGGGTTCGCGCTCTACGTCGCCCGGCAGCTCCTCGAGGGACTGGGTGCGTCCGGGATCGTGACGCCGGCGGTGGCGGCGTGGTTCCCGGCTGTGGTAGGAAGTCTTCTCGGTACGCTCACGCTTCTCTACCAGGAGGACGGCTGATGCTGATCTCCGGATCGGGAAACGGGGTGGGGTCGTGGCAGGAGTTGGGACTCGCGTTGCGTAAGGTCGCCGACATCGCACTCGCCGCCGGTCTGCTGGCGCTGCTCCCGGCCGTGGTCTCCACCGCGGCCGATGCCCGTCCGGCTGCGCAAACGGACGCCAAGACGACGGACGCCAAGACGACGGACGCCAAGGCGAAGCTGGCTTCGGGCAAGCCCGCCTCGAACAAGCCGGCCGAGCGCCTTCTCGTGGAGGCGGCCGAGCTCGTCTACGACAACGACAAGAACACCGTCGCGGCGCGCGGCAACGCCGAGCTGCATTACGGTCCGCGCACCCTGCAGGCCGACCGCGTCCTCTACGACCGCAACACCAGCCGGGTTTTCGCCGAGGGCAACGTCCGCCTCACCGACGAGACCGGGGCGGTGCTGACCGGCGCGAAGATGGAGCTGACGGACGACTTCAAGAACGGCTTCATCGACGCCCTGCGCATCCAGCAGACCATCGAGGTGAAGGGCCAGCCCGTCCGCACCCGGTTCTCGGCGCCCCGCGCCGAGCGCATCGAGGGCGACCGCACGAGCTTCGAGTACGGCACCTACACGGCCTGCGAGCCGTGCAAGAACAACCCGGAGACGCCGCCGCTGTGGCAGATCCGCGCCACCAAGATCATCCACAACAACGAGACCCATACCATCGCGTTCGAGGAATCGACCCTCGAGATCGCCGGCATCCCGCTCGCCTACCTGCCGTATTTCGAGACGGCCGATCCGAGCGTGAAGCGCAAATCCGGCTTCCTCACGCCGCGTTTCATTTCGTCCACGGCGCTCGGCAGCGGCCTCGCCGTGCCGTACTTCTTCAATCTCGCGCCGGATTACGACCTGACCCTGTCGCCGGCTTTCCTCAGCAACCAGGGTGTGCTGGGCCAGGCCGAGTTCCGCCAGCGCCTCGAGACGGGTTCATACAACCTGCGTCTCTCGGGCATCTTCCAGACGACGCCGAGCGCGTTCCTGCCCGGGCCGCTGGGCGCCGGGGACCGCGATTTCCGCGGCGCCGTCGAGTCGAAGGGCCAGTTCTACATCAACGACCGCTGGCGCACGGGATGGGACCTCGTCGGCGTCACCGACAAGTGGTTCCTGGACAACTACCGCATCCGCAACCAGAGCATCACGACGGACTATTTCCGCGAGGCGGTCTCGACGGCCTACCTCATCGGACAGGGCGACCGCTCGTGGTTCGAGGCGCGGGGCTACTACTTCAAGGGCCTGTCGAGCTTCGACTGGCAGAAGGAACAGCCCATCGTTGCGCCGGTCATCGACTACGACAAGCGCATCAACGGGCCGGCCCCGCTCGGCGGCGAGGTCCGATTCGAATCCAACATCACCAGCCTGACCCGCGAGGCCACGGACTTCCAGGGCATTCCCCGCACGGGCGCGTACCTGCTGAGCCCGAGCGCCAACGGCCAGAGCTTCCCGCTCTACGAGACCTGCCTGACCTTCACCCGCAGCACCTGCCTGATCCGGGGCTTGGCCGGCACGACGACCCGCGCCTCGGCGCAGGTGTCCTGGCGCCGGACTTTCATCGACGACGCCGGTCAGGTGTTCACGCCGTTCGCCTACCTGCGCACCGACGCGTTCTTCGTCGACCCGCGCAACTCTGGCTACCAGAACGCCTTGGCTCAGAACCTGACGACCCAGGATTCCGACATTTCCGGCCGGGTGATGCCGGCCATCGGCCTCGATTACCGCTACCCGTTCGTCTCGAATTTCGGGCCGCTGGGCGTCCACACCCTGGAGCCCATCGTCCAGGTCATCGCCCGTCCGAGCGAGACCCGCATCGGCCGCCTGCCCAACGAGGACGCGCAGAGCCTCGTCTTCGACGACACCTCCCTGTTCCAGTGGGACAAGTTCTCAGGGTACGACCGAGTCGAGGGCGGCCTGCGGACCAACATCGGCGGGCAATATTCCGTTGTCACGCCCGCCGGCTGGTACGCGAACGTGATGTTCGGCGAGTCGATCCAGATCGCCGGCGTCAACTCGTTCCGCCGCGGCGACATCGCCAATGTGGGCCTCGATTCGGGCCTGGAGAACCGCCGGTCCGACTTTGTCGGCCGGTTCCAGCTCTCGCCGAACCAGAACATCAGCTTCATTTCGCGGGCGCGGTTCGACCAGCGGGATTTTGCCGTCAACCGGTTCGAGACGGGCGTCACGGCCCGCTTCGCCCCGTTCCTGCCCCTCGACCTGTCGGTGTTCTATTCCTACTACGAGGCCCAGCCGGCCCTCGGCTTCGTACACCGGCGCGAGGGCGTGACCGCGTCCGCCACCTACCATGTGACGCCGAACTGGTTCGTCACCGGCTCGGCCCTGGTGGACCTCAGCCACTACCTCGACGTGCGCGACAACTTCGCCGACGCCTACACCGCCTATCTGCAGAACCCCGTCGGCCCGTCGCCGATCTATGTGAATCCCGGCAAGTCCTACCTCTCGGGCATCAGCCTCGGGGCCGGCTATCAGGACGAGTGCACCACGGTGTCCCTGAACTATATCGTTTCGCCCATCGCCACGGCGCTGGGCACGGCGGAGCGCAACCGCACGGTGCTGCTGCGCGTCGAGCTCAAGACCCTCGGCGAGGCGGACCTGCGCCAGAACCTCGGCACCGCCACCACATCCGACGGGATCGCCACCATCCGGTGAGCCCGGCCGCCTTGCCTTGTCGGCCTCGACCTGCGACGCGGTCGGCATGACAGCGCAAGGACGGGGCCCAGCGTGACCGATCACCAACCGATCGCCCTCACCCTCGGCGATCCGGCCGGGATCGGGCCGGAACTCGCCCTGATGGCGTGGCGGGACCGCGACGAAGGCCCCGGTCTGCCGCCGTTCTTCCTCATCGGCGACCCGGATTTCGTCGAGCGGCGCGCGAGCGAACTCGGGTTCTCGATCCCCATCGCGGAGGTCGGCCCGGATTACGCCACCGAGGTGTTTCCCCGCGCGCTCCCGGTGATGCCCCTGCCGAGCGGCGCCCGAATCGGCGCCGTGGCGGGGCGTCCGGACTCGGCCAACGCCGGCGCAACCCTCGAATCCATCACCGCGGGCGTCGCCCTGGTGCGCGCCGGGATCGCCACGGCGCTCGTCACCAACCCCATCGCCAAGTACGTCCTGACCCAGGTCGGCTTCGCCCATCCGGGGCATACCGAGTTCCTCGCGGCGCTGAGCGTCGAGCCCGGCGAGGCGGTACCGCTTCCGGTGATGATGCTGTGGAGCGAGACCCTCGCGGTGGTGCCGGTGACCATCCACGTGGCCCTGCGCCGGGTTCCCGAGCTGCTCACGCGGGAGCTCGTCGTCGCCACCGCCCGCATCGTCGCCCACGACCTGCGCCATCGCTTCGGCCTCGCCAACCCCCGCCTCGTCCTGTCGGGCCTCAACCCGCACGCGGGCGAGAACGGTACCATGGGCCTGGAAGATCGCGACGTGCTGGAGCCGGCGGTGGCGCAACTCCAGGGCGAGGGCATCGACATCCGCGGTCCGCTTCCGGCCGACACCCTGTTCCACCCGCGGGCGCGAGCGACCTACGACGTGGCCCTGACCCCGACCCACGACCAGGCCCTGATCCCGATCAAGACCATCGCGTTTGACGACGGGGTCAACGTGACCCTGGGATTGCCGTTCATCCGGACCTCGCCGGACCACGGCACCGCCTTCGACATCGCCGGAAGGGGCATCGCCCGTCCGGACAGCCTGATGGCGGCCCTGCGCCTCGCCGCCCGCCTCGCGAAAAGCCCCAAGTCATGAGCGATATCGACTACCGCGCCGACGACGGCTTGCCGCCCCTGCGCGACGTCGTGCGCGCGCACGGCCTGGAGCCGAAGAAGGCGCTCGGCCAGAACTTCCTGTTCGATCTCAATCTCACGGGTCGCATCGCCCGGTCGGCCGGCCCCCTTGAGGGCGTCACCGTGGTGGAGATCGGCCCCGGCCCCGGCGGCCTCACCCGCGCGCTCCTGAGTGCCGGCGCCGCCCGGGTGATCGCCGTCGAGCGCGATCCGCGCGCCCTGCCGGCGCTGGCCGAGATCGCCGCGCATTACCCGGGCCGCCTCGACGTGGTGGATGCCGACGCCCTCACCTTCGATCCCGTGCCCCTCATTGAAGCGGGTCTGGGCACCGGGCCCGTGCGGATCGTCGCCAACCTTCCCTACAATATCGGAACGCCCCTGCTGACGGGCTGGCTCACCGCGCCGGTGTGGCCGCCGTGGTGGGACAGCCTCACCCTGATGTTCCAGCGCGAGGTCGCCGAGCGCATCGTGGCGGACGAATCCGACCGCGCGAATTACGGTCGCCTGGGCGTCCTGTGCGGCTGGCGCACGGAAGCCCACATCCTGTTCGACGTCGCCCCGTCCGCCTTCGTGCCACCGCCCAAGGTGACGTCGAGCGTGGTGCGGCTGACGCCCAGGTCCTCCCCCCTGCCCTGCGCCGTCGAGACCCTGGAGCGCGTCACCCGCGCGGCCTTCGGCCAGCGCCGGAAGATGCTGCGCCAGAGCCTCAAGGCCGCGACCCCCGATCCCGCACTCCTGCTGGCGGCCGCGGGCATTCCCGAGACCGCGCGGGCCGAGGAGGTGCCGGTGGCCGGGTTCGTCGCCATGGCGCACGCCCTGGCGTCGGGCACCTAGTCCCGCGGGCGTGTAGTCCCGCCGGCGCACGCCGTTCAGGCGCGCGCCCTGACGAACGTCTCCGCGAACATCGCACGCAAACGGGCCTGTTCCAGCTCCCGGCCGGTGATCGTGGGGGATGGCCGCGCGAACAGGTAGCCCTGCATCTGGTCGCAGCCGAGGCCCCGCAGAATTTCGAGCTGATCGGCCGTCTCCACCCCCTCGACGGTGACGTGGAGGCCGAGGTTGTGCCCGAGATTCACGATGGCGCCGATGATCGTCAGGGTGTCGGCGTCCTGCCCGAGCCGGCGCACGAAGGACTGGTCGATCTTGATCTTGTCGAACTTGAACTGTTGCAGGTAGCTCAGGCTCGAATAGCCCGATCCGAAATCGTCGAGGGCCAGGCGAACGCCCTGCTGGCGCAGGCGCGAGAGCACGTCCACCGCGTTCGTGGCGTCCTGAATGAAGACGCTCTCGGTGATCTCGACGACGAGGCGGCTCGCGTCGAGGGCATTCCGGGCGAGGGCCGCGGCGACGATGGCCGGCACGTCCGATTGCCGGAACTGGCTCGGAGAGACGTTGACGGCGACGCGCCACGCTTTCGGCCAGGTCGCCGCCGTGGCGCAGGCCGTGTCGATCACCCACCGCCCGATCGACGCGATGAGGTCGGCCTGCTCGGCCAGGGGAATGAATTCGGCCGGTGAGACGAGGCCGCGCTCCGGGTGCTGCCAGCGGATCAGGGCTTCGAAGGTCTCGATCTCGCCGGTGCGGGCGTTCACGATGGGCTGGTCGAACAGCTGCAACTCGTCGCGGGCGATTGCGCCGCTCAGTTCGTGCTCGAGGGTGCGCCGGGCGTGGAGCTGCGCATCCATGGACGCTTCGAAGAAGCGCAGGCCACCGCGTCCCTCGTCCTTCACCCGATACAGTGCCGTATCGGCGGCGCGCAGCAGGCTCTCCACCGTGGTACCGTCGTCCGGGTAGAGCGCGATGCCTACCGAGACACCGATCTCGACGGTGTGGCTATCGATCCGGAACGGCCGGGCGAGTTCGGCGAGGAGCTGGGTCGCCACCTCCGAGACATGCGCCGGCGTCGCCGCCTGGGGTAGAACGACGATGAACTCGTCACCGCCGATCCGCGCGAGGGTGTCGGTCGGGCGCAGCTCGCCGAGGAGACGCCGGGACACCTGAACCAGCAGCTCGTCGCCCGCCGCATGTCCGTACAGGTCGTTGATCGGCTTGAAACGATCGAGGTCGAGATAGAGCACCGCCAGACCGCTCCCGACCTGTGCCGCGGTCGCGATCGCGTGATCGATGCGCTGCTCCATCAGGTAGCGGTTGGGCAGATCCGTCAGGGCATCGTGCAGGGCGAGGTGACGGATGCGGGCTTCGTCACGCCTGAGCGCCGTGAGATCGCGCAGGGCGACCGCGGTCGCCGTTCGACCGCCGAACTCGATGATGCGGCACGACAGTTCCACGGGAACGAGGACGCCCGCCCCCGTACGCGCCTCGAACTCCTCGGGATGCAGGTCCTCCAACCGCCGGGTCGCGCGCCGGATCAGGGCCGGGGCGTCGGACCGGGAGAAGAGATCGAGGACCGGCTTGCCGATGATGTCCTCGACCGGCATGCCGAACAGGCGCGTTCCGGCGCTGTTGACCTCAAGTACCTTTCCGTCACGATGAATGAGCAGGACCTCGTAGGCCAGGTTGCTGAGCAACCGCATCCGGCTGATCTCGTCGAGGTTGCGACGCGACAGGTGCTGCTGCAGCAGCAGGGCCGTCAGGCCGGCGACGAGGACGAGCAGGCTGATGGACCCGACCGCGAAGCCGAGCTGCGTCGACCCGAGAAGAAGGTCGGCCCCCTCCAGGGGCTCCAGGGGGGTGATCGACACGGCGGCCATACCGGTGAAGTGTAGGCCGCAGATCGCGAGGGTGAGCCAGATCGCCACCTCGACGCGCCGCGCGAGGCTGAGAAGCGCCTGGGCTCGGGTCAGGGCAACGATCCCGAACCCCACGCTGAGCGCCACCGAGGCGATGACGTAGGAAGGATCGAGCACGACGAGGCTGGAGGCCCGCATCGCACTGACGCCGAGGTAATGCATGCCGGCGACGCTCAGACCCAGGATCGTTCCGGGGAGCACTGCGGCCATGGGGGTGCCGAGCAGGCGGTGCCGCACGAGGAGCGCGAGCAAGGTTCCGAGGACGGACACCAGGATCGACGCGCCCGTAAGGCCGAGTTCGTAGGCGATCTCGGTCGCGGGTGTGAAGGCCAGCATGGCGACGAAGTGCAGCGACCACACGCTACAGCCGAAGACGGCCGCCGAGGCGAGCATCCAGCGCGAGAAGGCGCGCTGACCCGACAGTTCCACCTGAGCCATCGTCGTCGTCGCAGCAAAACAACCGAGGATACAAATGACGGCGGACAATCCGACGAGGCGATAGTCATGCTCGTAGAATATGCAACCTTGAGTTGTCAGCATTGCGATGACCAAGCGAGTTCCAGCTGCGTCCTTTCTTGATCTGCGATAATTATTTCCAAGTCGAAACGGCGTTTCTTCACAAACCCGTGGCTTAATAGGATGGTTAACGAATTTACATATTTGCTTTTAGCCTATAGGGCTCAGTATAAATTGCAAATGTCTTGTTTTTACTTGTAGGTTTTTGCGTCGCTACGCAAATATCGAGGCCCGCCAAAATTCGGGCATATAGGAATCAGCAATTCGCGAGTATTGACCTGCATATTAAATCCATAATGAGATCCTGTAAGTCTTGTGCGTCCGTCAAAGCGTGATGCGACGACGATGGACCGACGTACCCATTCGGCGTCCGGGACCCATCGATCGAAACGAAATGGGCCGCCCGGTTTCCCGGGCGGCCCTCGCTTTTCATTCGGATGGTGAAGGCTTCAGTGACCTTGCTGGATCGCCGAGAGTACCCAGCGACCGCCGCGCTCGCGCACGAAGGTCCAGAGCTCCACGGCCTCGGGTGCGCCAGTCTCGACGACGCGGTTGGTGCGACGGTCCAGGGTGACGTCCTTGATGGCGTAGCGCATGGCCACGGTGGCGTACTCGGCGTTGCCCTCGCCCCACGATTCCGACAGGTCGCCCTGAAGGAGCTTCACGTCGGAGATGCGGTTGACGACACCCTTGGCCTCGTTGGCACGGAGCTCCTCGACGAAGTAGCCGGCCATCTCGGGGGTCGCGAGGTTGCGCAGGGCGGGCACGTCCTCACGGCCGTAGGCGTCCTGAACCCCGTTCAGGGCGATCTCGAAGCTCTCGAAGTCACCCGGTCCGATCTGGACCGGACGCGCCTGCACCGGCTGCACGGGCGCAGGACCGCGACCCATTCCGCCGAGGGCGCCACCCACGGGGCCGCGGCCGGCATTGCCGCCGAGGCCACCACCCATGCCGGTCCCATTCGCGCCGGTCCCGTTCGCACCGTTGCCGCTCAGGTCCGAGCGAGCGTGACCGGCCGCGGCCGGACTCGCCTGGCGACGGCGGAACCAGCGCACGGCGAAGGAGACGATGAGGACGAGGAGGCCGACCTGAAGCAGAAGGCCGATGAACGACGCGATGCCGCCGAGCCCGCCCGAGAAGCCGCTGCCGAGGAGCGCGCCGAGGAGGCCGGCGCCGAGAAGGCCCGCCATGAAGCCGCCACCGAAGCGCGGGCGCTGGGCCGCAGCCGGGTTCATGCCGGGATTGCCCATGGCCGGACCGGGCTGGGTCTGCGTGCGCTGGATCGGCGCTGCGGTCGAGGGGGCCGTGGTGGTGGCCGAGGGGGCATCGTGAGTGCGCGAGCCGCGCGAACCCATGCCGCCGCTGCTGCCGCCCGGACGTGCCTCCGCCAAGGGCGCCGCCAGTGCCAGCGTGGCGGCGAGCGTGAGGATGGTGGCCGCGCGCTTGCGGCGCGTGGGGGTGGTGAGCATGGATTCGCCCCTGATGCGGTTCGTTTGAGAGTCTGGCGGAAGCGCCAGTCACTATATGGTGACGGGCGAGGCGCGGTTTTAGTCCATCTCGCCCCGCGCTTTTTTTCCGTCCTCAAGCCACGGCCGGGAAGACGAGGCGGACCACGGTGCCTTCGCCGGGCTTGCTCTCGAGGTTCACCGTGCCGTTCTGGCGCTTGACCAGACCATGGACGATGGCGAGGCCGGTGCCGCGCCCGGCCTCACGGCTGGTGATGAACGGAGCGAGCGCGCGCGCCGCCATCTCGGGCGACATGCCGTGGCCGGTATCCGTAACCGTGATGCCGACGGCGCCGTCCCCGGGGCGCTGCAGGGCGCGATCCCCCACCGGTACCGCGAAGGTCGCGATGGTGATGCGGCCCGCTCCCGGCATCGCCTCGCACGCGTTGGCCACGATGTGGTTGAGGGCGAGTTCCACCTGGCGCGGGTTGCTCAGGCCGCAGGCGAGGCCCGGCGTGGTGCGGATGTCGAGGCTGATCCGCACCGGCAGACTCGGACCCATGCGTGCGCCGAACTCGGTGATCAGGGCGTTGAGGTCCACGGGCCGGACGTCCGGGGCGATCCGACGCGAGAACGCGAGGAGCTGGCGTGTCAGGATCGTCGCCCGCTCCGCCGCATCCGTGGAGCGCAGGATGGCGCGCTGGATGAAGGGCTCGTCGCGGTCGCTCAGACGCCGTTTCAGGCCGTCGATGTAGCCGATGAGGATCTGGAGGAAATTGTTGAACTCGTGCGCCACGCTGTTGGTGAGGAGGCCGAGCGCCTCGCGCTGGCGCGACAGGCTGAGGGCCCCTTCGGCATCGCGACGGCGGGAGACGTCGACGATCTGGACGAGCCGCCGATCGGTGCCGGGCACCGGCGCCACCAGGATCTGCGCCCAGAACGCGGCTCCGGCGCGGGTATAGGCCAGGAACTCGACGCCCTCGGGCGGCGTATCGGTGAGCGCCGTCGCGAGGGCGATCCGCGCCGCCCGGTCCGTATCCGGTCCGAGGAGGAAATGGGTGCTGCGGCCGGTCACCGCCTCGGCGCCGTAGCCGGTGAGCGTCAGGAACGCCGGGTTGGCGAAGACGATCCGTTCGCCGTCCGGGCCGGCCTCGACGAGCAGTGCCGGCACCCGCGACGCCGCGAGGTAGGCCTGCGGGGCCGCATCCGGCCGGTCGTCCGGCGCCTGATCGTCCGGTGGGGGCGATGCCATGGCCTGTCCGCGCGTGCGAGGCTTCTCGGCGCCTCTTCACGAAACGCCCTCGGCCCATCGGGGTTCGACACGAGAACCGCGGGTGACCGGGCGTTCCGGGAGGCACGTTCCGCCTTCGGGATCTCAGGCATAAACCGATCCGGCGAAGCGGCAAAGCTTCGTACGGGCCGCTACTGCCGCACCCACATCACCCGGCCGATCCAGGCGATCTCGGCCACGTTGACGACCCGGTCGGCATGGTCGGGATTGAGCGATACGAGTTCGATGGTGCGGGCGGTGCGGCGCTTGAGTTCCTTGGCCAGGACTTCTCCTGCGCTCAGGCGCACCACGACGCGGTCGCCCTTGCGTACGCTGGCGGAGGGCGAGACGATGAGCACGTCGCCGTCGCGGTAGAGCGGCGCCATGGAATCGCCCTGCACTTCCAGGGCGAACGCCCGGTCGTCGGCGAGATCGGGAAACTCGATCTCCTCCCAGCCGGGACCGCCGGTGGGCATGCCCTCGTCGGTGAAGAGCCGTCCGGACCCCGCCTGGGTCATGCCCACGAGGGGGATCATCGATCGGGTCGGTCCGGTCCGGACTTCGATGAGGCGCAGGAACTCGTCGAGGCTGGCGCCCGTGGCGGTCAGGACCTTGGCGATGGATTCGGTGGAGGGCCAGCGCTTGCGCCCGTCCGGGCCGATGCGCTTCGAGCGGTTGAAGCTCGTCGCGTCGAGGCCGGCACGGCGCGCGAGGCCGGAGGCCGAGAAGCCGTGGCGCTCGGCCAATCGATCGATGGCGGTCCAGATCTGCTCGTGCGACAGCATGAGAGGCTCGCGACGGAAAGTGTGTAAGACGCTCAGCCTACGTGTAGGAAAGTAGAACTAAAATACCCAGAAAGCAACGGCATGGTCCCCCGCGGGTTTCGCCCCGCCCTCGAGCCGCCGAAGGATCGGGGGCGGCCGAGCGGATTCGGTTGCGGCGGGCCGGCCTGCGCTCTATCGCCGGATGCGAGCGACCCTCGCGCGAAGGAGACCCGATGCCCCTCGTCTACAAGATCTGCCCGCGCGATCTCTGGGCGACGGCGGAGGCGCAAGGACGTTTCACCGGCGCGCCCGTGGACGTCGCCGACGGCTTCATCCACTTCTCCACCGCGCCCCAGGCGGCCGAGACGGCGACGCGGCATTTCTCCGGCGTGCACGACCTCCTACTCGTCGCCGTCGACACCGAGGCCCTGGGGGCGGCGCTCCGCTTCGAGCCCTCGCGCGGCGGCGACCTGTTCCCGCACCTCTACGGCGACCTCCCACTCGGGGCCGTGCGGGCGGTCCACGACCTGCCGGTCGGGCCCGACGGCAACCACGTCTTCCCGGAACGTTTCGGAGACGCCGCATGATCGGCGCGCTGTTTCCCCTCGCCAAACCCCTGTTGCACAGCCTCGATGCCGAGGCGGCCCACAACCTCACGATCCGGGGCCTGTCCCTGCTGCCGCCGCGCCGCCAGCCGCCCGACGATCCACGCCTCGCCGTGGAGATCCTCGGCCGCAGTTTCCCCAACCCCGTCGGCCTCGCCGCCGGCTACGACAAGGGCGCCCAGGTGCCCGACGCGCTCCTCGGCCTCGGCTTCGGTTTCGTCGAGGTCGGCGGCGTGGTGCCGAAGGCGCAGGCGGGCAATCCCACCCCGCGCGTGTTTCGCCTGAAGGCCGACGGCGCCGTGATCAACCGGTTCGGCCTCAACAGCGAAGGCCTCGACACGGTGCGTCGCCGGCTCGCGGCCCGGCGGGACAAGCCCGGCCGGATCGGCGTCAACATCGGGGCCAACAAGGAGGCGACGGACCGCCTCGCCGATTATGTCGCCTGCACCCGCGCCCTCGCGCCCCTCGTCGATTTCGTCACCGTCAACGTGTCGTCCCCCAACACCCCGGGCCTGCGCGACCTTCAGGGCGAGGCCTTCCTCGACGACCTGCTGGCGCGGGTTGTGGAAGCCCGCGACGCGGTCCATCCCGGTACGGCGATCCTGCTCAAGATCGCCCCCGACATCACCCTCGCGGCCCTCGATGCCATGACGGCCACCGCCCTGAAGCGTGGCGTGCAGGCCCTCGTCGTCTCCAACACCACCATCGCGCGACCCGCGACCCTCGCCGAGACGGCGCTCGCCCGCGAGACCGGCGGCCTTTCCGGCCGACCCCTGTTCAAGCCCGCGACGCGGCTGCTCGCGCAGACCTACCTGCGCGTCGGCGGCCGGATCCCCCTCGTGGGTGTCGGCGGCATCGATTCGGCCGAGGCGGCCTGGACCAAGATCCTGGCGGGTGCGAGCCTGCTCCAACTCTACTCCGCCCTGGTCTATCAGGGGCCGGCCCTGATCGGGTCGATCAAGGCCGGCCTCGTCGCCCGGATGGCGGCCGAGGGCGCGGGCAGCTTGGCCGGGTTCGTCGGACGGGACGCCGAAGCTCTCGCGGCTCTGCCGGGTTAGGGACGCGACCGCCGCCGGCCGGTTCCGGCCAGGACCACGCAAGCGGCGAACAGGCCGATCAGCCCCCATTTCACCGGCAGGAGGTCGGCGCCCTCGCTCGCCACGGGCTGGCGCGCGAACCGGCCCGGGGCGGTCTCGACGCCGGGCTTGCCCGCCCCTCGCGCGTCCGCGATCTGCGCCGGCGAGATCGCCCATTCGGCGTCCATCTGGCGATCGTGCGCCATCATCGCGACGGCGACGGCGATGCCCACGACGACGGCCGCGCTGACCCGTACGGGGGTTCGCATCCTGGTGATCTCCTCGCCCGTTCCAGGCCCGCAGGCCCCCTCGCCGACGCATACCCCACCTGCGTGCGGCAGCGCAGTGCCTTAACCCGGGCGAAACCCAGCCGGGTAAAACCTTTCCCGGTGCAAGCGCATGACTGGCCTGCGTTTTTGACCGATTGAGGCGCCGCTGTGCGGTGCGGTAATCCCTCACGGAAGCAGGTCGCTACGACTTCAGAAGCTTTCCCATCAGGATCGTCCATGGATCACCCGGTCGCGTCTCCCAAGCGTTCGTCCGCCGCCGGCGGCTGGGGTGCGCTGAAAAGCTGTGGCAAGCATCTCCTCGGCAGCCGCGCACCGCTCTCGGGCGCCCGCGCCATGCTGAAGGCCAACCAGCCCGATGGGTTCGATTGTCCGGGCTGCGCCTGGGGTGACCCGGCGCACGGCTCCTCGTTCGAGTTCTGCGAGAACGGCGTCAAGGCGGTGTCTTGGGAAGCCACCGACAAGCGCACCCCGCCGAAGTTCTTCGCCAAGCACACCGTGAGCGAGCTGCGCGGCTGGACCGACTACGCCCTCGAGGGCGAGGGCCGGCTCACCCATCCCATGCGCTACGACGCCACCAGCGACCGCTACGTGCCGACCACCTGGCCCGAGGCCTTCGCGGCCATCGGCGCTGCTCTCAACGCCCTCGACCATCCCGATCGGGCCGAGTTCTACACCTCCGGCCGCGCATCCAACGAGGCCGCGTATCTCTACCAGCTGTTCGCCCGGCATTACGGCACCAACAACTTCCCCGACTGCTCGAACATGTGCCACGAGGCCAGCGGCATCGCCCTCCAGGCGGCCATCGGCATCGGCAAGGGCACCGTGCTGCTGGAAGATTTCGAGAAGGCCGACGCGATCTTCGTCGTTGGCCAGAACCCCGGCACCAACCATCCGCGCATGCTCGGGGACCTGCGCAAGGCCGCCCAGCGCGGCACCCGCGTGGTGGTGTTCAACCCCGTGCGCGAGCGCGGCCTCGAGCGCTTCGCCGATCCGCAGAACACCGTCGAGATGCTGCGCGGCGCGAGCGCGCCCGTGGCGAGCCACTATTACCAGCCGCGCCTCGGCGGCGACATGGCGGCCTTCCGTGGCATCGCCAAGGCGGTGTTCGCCGCCGACGATGCGGCGCTCGACGCCGGCAAGCCGTCCGTCCTCGACCGCGCATTCCTCGCCCATCACACCGCCGGGCTCGACGCATACCGGGCCGTCGTCGACGCCACCACCTGGGAGGCCATCGAGGATCAGTCCGGCCTGTCCCGTGCCGACATCGAGGTCGCGGCGCAGGTCTATCTCGGGGCCGACAAGGTGATCTGCACCTGGGCCATGGGCGTGACCCAGCACCGCCATTCCGTCGCAACGGTTCGCGAACTCGCCAACGTGCTGTTCCTGCGCGGCCATGTCGGGCGGCCCGGCACCGGCCTGTGCCCCGTGCGCGGCCATTCCAACGTGCAGGGCGACCGCACGGTGGGCATCAACGAAAAGCCCTCCGCCGCCCTCCTCGACGCCCTGGAGACCACGTTCGGCTTCACCGCGCCGCGCCGTCACGGCCACAACGTCATCGGCGCCATCGGCGCCATGCTGGACGGCTCGTCGAAGGCGTTCATCGGGCTCGGCGGCAACTTCGCCCGCGCCACGCCGGACACGGCCCTCGTCGCCAAGGCCCTCGCATCCTGCGAGCTCACCGTCCACATCGCGACGAAGCTCAACCACTCGCACCTCGTGCCGGGCCGCGTCGCCTACCTGCTGCCGTGCCTCGGCCGCACGGAGATCGACCGCAACGCCCGGGGCAAGACCCAGATCGTGACGGTCGAGGATTCCATGAGCATGGTCCACGGCTCGGGCGGCATCAACAAGCCGGCCTCGAAGGAGCTCCTGTCCGAGATCGCCATCATCGCCGGCATGGCGGCGGCGACCGTCGGTTCGGAGCGGGTCGACTGGGCGTCGCTCACGGAGGATTACGACCGGATCCGCGATCTCATCGAACGCACGATCCCGGGGTTCGCGGGCTACAACGTCCGGGTGCGGCGTCCGCGCGGCTTCATGCTCCGAAACCTCGCCGCCGAGCGCAACTTCGAGACCGAGACGGGGCTCGCCAACTTCTCGGCCGATGTGCTGCCGGAGACGACGGAGCACCAGCGCGCCAGCACGACGCCCGGCACCTTCGTGCTGCAGACCTTCCGCAGCCACGACCAGTACAACACCACCATCTACGGCCTCGACGACCGCTATCGCGGCGTCTACGGCGAACGCCGGGTGGTCTTCGCCCATCCCGACGACCTCGCGGAGATCCGCGCGCGCATGGGCGACCGGGTCGATATCGTCGGCAACCACGACGACGGCGTGACCCGGGTGGCGGAGAGCTTCCGCCTCGTGCCCTTCGACATGCCGCGCGGCTCGCTCGCGGGCTATTACCCTGAGCTCAACGTCCTCGTGCCGCTCTCGACCTTCGGCGAGGGCAGCGACACGCCGACCTCGAAGTCGGTGCTCGTCCACCTCCGCGCGCCGGCCGCCGCGTGAGCGAACCCCCGGCCGACGCCGAAACCTTCCTGGCGGTGACGGATTCCGTCGCCGCCCTGCAGCCCGGGCTCTCGACCCTGGAAGCGGGCGTGCTCGCGGCCCTGCACCTCGCCCTCGCCGCCGACAGCCGCAGCTTTTCGCGCGTGTTCGGCGTCGAGCATGCCCTCGTGCTGCGGGCCGTCGAAGTCCTGGTCGGCGAGGCGGCGCTGCTGACGGTGATCGAGCGCGCCCCCCGCACCCAGCGCACGCACTACGCGGTCACCGAAGCGGGCCGGGCGCTCCTCGACCACCTTCACGGTTGAGTGGCCCGGCCGTCGCGAGGCGCCCCTACTGCCCCTTGGCCGCGATGGCCTCCGACCAGTTCACGGCCCGGCGGGCCATGCCGATATGCTGCCGCTCGTACATGCGGCCCTCGATCTTGATGGCGCCGCGCTTCAGGTTCTCGGGCTTGTCGAACGCCTCGATGACGATGCGGGCGCGGCGCACCTCCTCCTCCGTGGGGGCGAAGCAGGTGTTGGCCGGCTCGATCTGGTTGGGGTGGATCAGGGTCTTGCCGTCGAAGCCGAGGTCGCGCGCCTGCTGGCACTCGGCGCGGCAGCCGTCCACATCGCCGATGTCGTTCCAGACGCCGTCGAGGATGATCAGACCCTCGGCGCGGGCGGCCGCGAGGGTGAACATCATCCACGGCAGCATCGGCACGCGGCCGGGCACGAGTTGGGCCCAGGTGTCCTTGGCGAGATCGTTGGTGCCGAGCACGAAACCGGTGAGCCGGGTGCGCCGGTCGCGCCGGGCTTTCGCGATGTCCTGAATGTTGAGGATGGCCGCCGGAGTCTCGATCATGGCCCAGACGGCGATGCTGTCGGGCGCCTCCAGGGCTTCGAGGTGGTTGGCGATGCTCTCCAGCACGGCGGGCGAGGAGACCTTCGGCATCAGGATCGCGTCGGGTCGAGCCTGGATCGCCGCCTTGAGGTCGGATTCACCCCAGGGCGTCTGGGGCGCGTTGACCCGGATGACGATCTCGCGTTTGCCGTAGCCGCCTTCCTTGACCGCCGCGCAGACCTGCTCGCGCGCGAGTTCCTTGGCGTCGGGCGCCACCGCGTCCTCGAGGTCGAGGATGAGCGAATCGGCGGCGAGGGTCCGGGCCTTTTCCAAAGCACGCTGGTTCGAACCGGGCATATACAGCACGCTGCGGCGGAGGCGGAGGTCGGACATCGCGGGTTCCTGTGAAATCGCCGCGCACCTTAATGCAACATCGGCGCCTGGGCACCCCGCACGGCCCCGCGAATGGCAGTTCCTTCCCCGAATCGGGACGCGGGCGGACAGGGACTGCTATGATCTCGCCCGACGTCGCCGACGAAACCAAGCAAGGCAGCCGTTCTGCCGCGGCTCGTCGATCCCGAAGAGTGAGAGTGCCATGCCGTTGATCCGCTTCGATCTCATCGAAGGCCGTACCGAGGCCGAGCTGAAGACCCTGCTCGATGCGGCCCACGAGGCCATGCTGGAAGCCTTCCGGGTGCCGGCCGGCGACCGCTACCAGATCGTCACCGAGCACAAGCCGTCGCGGATGATCGTCGAGGATACCGGCCTCGGCATCCCGCGCACGAAGGACGTGGTTGTGGTGCAGGTGTTCACCCGCCCGCGTTCGCAGGAGATGAAGCAGGATTTCTATCGCCTGCTCACGGAGAAGTTGGAGGCCGCCTGCGGCATCGCTCCGGCCGACGTGATGGTGTCCTGCATGGTCAACAGCGACGCCGATTGGTCGTTCGGCCACGGCCGGGCGCAGTTCCTCACGGGCGAGCTGTGACGCCGGCCCTCCCCTATACCGCCCATGCGGACGGCGTGCGCCTCGCCGTCCGGCTCACCCCCCGCGCCGCGCGGTCCGGCCTCGACGGTCTCGTCGCCGGGGCTGACAGACGGATTGCCGTGCAGCTGCGCGTCGCTGCTCCGCCGATGGAGGGCGCCGCCAACGCGGCCTTGATCGGCTACTTTGCCGAGGTCCTGGAGCTGCGGCGCAGCGAGATCCGCATCGTCTCGGGCGAGACGGCTCGTCGGAAGGTGGTGGCGCTCGCGGGCGATCCCGTCGTTCTGAGCGGCCGCATCGGCGAGTGGATCGCGGCCGCGCCCCTGCGTCGATAAGTCAGAACAGGCGCCCGCCGTTCGGCACGGGTTTGTCCGGCGCGAACAACACCACCGCCCCGTCGGCGTCGGGAAAGCCCAGGGTCAGCACCTCGGACCGGAACGGCCCGATCTGCCGGGGCGGAAAATTCACCACGGCGGCGACCTGACGGCCGGGCAGGTCCTCGGCCCGGTAATGCTCGGTGATCTGGGCGCTCGACCGCTTCCGGCCGATGCCGCCGCCGAAATCGATGACGAGCTTCAGGGCGGCTTTGTGAGCCTCCGGGAACGGCTCGGCCGACACGATGGTGCCGACCCGGATATCCACGGCGAGGAACGCGTCGAATCCGATGGTCTCGGCCGCCGGGGCGTCGGGCGTGGGGCTGACGTGCATGACGACCTCGCGCGCCTCAGGCCGTCCGGACCTGCCGGCGCTTGTCCGCCGACGACCATTGCATCAGGGCGACCATGACCAGGATGGTGCCGAGGTAGACGAGGCCCTGGAGGACGCTCGGCCGGTCGGTGTAGCCCACGAGGGCGTGGAGCACGCGGCCCGCGAGGCTGTCCTCCCGCAGGATTGCGGTGGTGTTCCACAGGGGGCGGTCGAGCACGGTGACGACGCCCGCGTTCACCAGGAACTGAGCGGCCTGCGAGGCGAGGCCGGCGGCGAGGAAGATGATCAGCGCGCTCGTCACCGAGAAGACGTAGCGGGTCGGGATGGCGGCGAGACCGAAATAGCTCACCCCCGACAGGGCGGCACCGGCCGCGACGCCTGCGAGCGCCCCGAGCTGGATATCGATCCCGGAGGTGCCGGATGCGACGAGGCCGTAGAGGAACAGCACGAGCTCGGCGCCCTCGCGCAGGATCGCGGCGCCGACCACGAGGGCCAGGGCGGCCGCCGTGGTCTGTCCGGTGCGGACCTTGTCGCCGGCCGCGCGCAGCTCCCCGGCGAGTTCGCGACCGTGCTTGCTCATCCAGGTGTTGTGCCAGATCAGCATCAGCACGGCGACGATGAGCACGGCGGCGTTGAGGATGTCCTGGCCGGCGCCCTCGAAGGCGTCGGAGATTTTTTCCGCGAACAGCGCGATGAGGGCGGCGCCCGCCAGTCCCCCGACGATACCCAGGGCGATCCAGCGGCCGCGCCCACTGATCCCGCGTGTCGCGGCGAGCACGATGCCGACGATGAGGCCGGCCTCGATGACCTCGCGGAAGGCGATGACGAAAGCGCCGATCATGCGGGGATATCCTTTTGTGCGCGCCGAAGGGCCGCGCGGGTTACCAGATCCAGAACAGCAGCACCCAGCCGAACACCGAGAGGCCGCAGGCCGCCGCGATGGCGAGGGTGGCGGCGATCCGGCGCGCGCCGGCCGCGTAGAGCCCCGACACCCGCCAGGCGAGCCAGGTGCTCCACAGGCTGCTGCCGAGGAGGAGACCGCCGCGCAATTCGGAGACATAGGGGATGACGAGACCGTCGCCGCGCAGGAACGTCACGGTGAGGGCCGAGAGGCCGAGGAAGACGCCGCAGCCGGCGACCGGTATCAGCGTCTGGGTGAGGTGGTGGAACCGCTGGGTCGACCACGCCCCGAAGGCGCGGGTGCCGAGGGCCACGAAGCCCGACAGGGACGATCCGAGGATGAGGGCCGAGGCGACGATGTAGGCGAGCAGTAGCACGCCGTCGAGGAGGCTGAGCACGTCGTTGTGCTCGGGGTAGTTGGTGAGGACGAACCACGGCAGTGTCGTCTCCAGGGGCCAGGAGATGCCGCGCTCGATCAGGATCGTGGCGAGCCATTGCTTGGCGTCGATGAACCACGGGCTCGACGACCACTGGAACGCGCCCACCGCGAGGCCCATCATGCCGAACAGGATGAGGGCGGTCTGGTCGAGGCTCGGCTCGTTGCCGGCGACGTTGACGATCTCGTGGGTGGGCGACCGCCGGGCGAGGCGCACGGACCCGCGATAGCCGCTGCAGCGTCCGCACATGTGGCAGGCGCCGGCGCCGTTCATGGTCTTGACCGGGACCAGGGGCGCGCAGTTGAAGCTCTCGCCCTTCGGCTTCGGCGATGCGCTCCACGCCGCGTGATCGACCTGGAAGCTCACCGGCGCGAGCTTGGCCAGGACCGCGAAGACGCCGTTGACGGGGCAGAGGTAGCGGCACCACACCCGCTTGTTGCGGCCGTAGAGCAGGCCGACGGCGATGGCCGCCACCGTGGAACCGCCGAGCACGGCCAATACCGGTTTCGGGTAGCCGTAGACGCTGACCATCTGGCCGTAGACCGTGGTGCCGGCGAACGCCACGAACGGCCAGCCGCCCCAGGTGAGCCAGCGCGGCACGGCGCGGCCGAGGCTCCACCGGCTGGCGAATTCCGTGAGGGCGCCTTCGGGGCAGAGGATGCCGCACCACGCGCGCCCGACCACCACCATGCTGACCAGCACGAACGGCCACCAGATGCCCCAGAACGCGAACTGGGCGAACACCGTGAGGTCGTTCCACAGGTGCGCCGTGCGTCCAGGGAGCGGCAGGAAGGCCGGGACCGCGACGAGGACGAGGTAGATCGCCACGACGACCCATTGGATCGTGCGGATGATGCCGCCGTTGCGCTGGAGCCACTGGCCGAGGCCGGCCAGCTTGGCATCGACCCAGGCCTCGCCCGGTGAAATGGAGGCCGATGCCGCCATGGGGTTCGCCATTCGGTCCGTTTCGCTGCCTACTTCGCCACGAGAGTGGCTTTGGAATCCGGGTGGAAGTCGTCGAACACGTCGTAGCGACCGGGATCGATGGTGCGGAACACGATGGACGAGGTGGCGCCGGCGGCGAGCGCCTTCTCGCGCTTCAGTTCGGTGCTCTCGAACTCGACAGGGCTCTTGCCCGTGTTGGTGATCTCGAGCTTGAACCGGGTGTTGGCCGGCACCTCGATGATTTCGGGGATGATCGCCCCGTCGCGCATCTCGACCTTGATGACCGGCAGGTCCTCGGCGCGGGCCGGATGCCCGAGCGCGAGGGTGGTGGCCGTTGCTGCGGCGGCGAGGAGGTTCGGCAGCCGGGCCACGGTCAGTACGCGCCCTTCTTGCCGATGCCCGCGAAGGTGAAGTCCTGGATCAGGTCGAACGGCTTGAACCATTCGGCGACCCCGGTCTCCTTGTCGACGTGGCGGCCGAAATGCTGACCGGCCCCGGGGGGCGCCACCGTGAGCTTGAGGCGGTAGCGGCCGGGCCCGGACAGCTTGACGTTGTCGCCGTAATGCGGGCCGTCGTTGGCCACCATGGGCATGAGGGTGCCGGACACCTTCGGCCCCGTGGCGGCCTCGCCGTCGAGCTTCGTCAGCTCGAACGAGACGGCGAGCGAAGGCACCCAATCCCCCTCCGCGAAGCCGTTGCGGTTGTCCTTGGCGGCGCGGATGTCGGCTTCGAGATGCAGGTCGGATTGCGCGGCGGCGCGCATCATGTCCGGCGGGTCCATCTCGATGGGCTGGAGGTAGACGGCGGCGACTTCGAGCCCGTTCTGGATCACGTGCGGACCGATGGGCGTCTCCTTCGCGTGAGCGGGAAGGACCGCACCGGCGGCGAGGAAGCCGGCGACGAGGAGGGACGGCAAGCATCGGGCGGTGATGGAGCGGGCGGTCATGGATCTCTCGCACATCGGAGCTTCGCGCAGGGTATCGAGCGCGTAGACCAGCCACACAAGCAAGCAAAGAGGCTTCTTCGTCACATTGTTACATCGGAATCATTCTAATTCGACGGTGGTTGGATCTTTTCGAAACAAAGTGGGTGCTCGCGTCCGATCTATTGGTTCCTGGTCTTTCAGCCCGAGGGGCGATTACGGTCACGCAACCTGCCGTACCGGCGCGGGCAGTCCCGGCTTGACCGCTGGGGAAAACGTCCGCGCCGTCAGGCCCGAATAGGCCAGGGCCTGACCGACGCCACGGCCGCCCAGCAGCAGTAGGAACGCGGCCCACAAGCCGGCATTGCCGAGATCCAGCGCGTGGAACGCCAGCAGGGCGAGGCCATAGGTGACGCTGGCCCCGATCATCAGGTTGCGCATGGCACGGGTCCAGGTGGCGCCGATGTAGATGCCGTCGAAGGCGAAGGGGAGCGCGGCGACGAGGGGCGCCAGGGCCGCCGGGACGAGGTAGGTCCGCGCCGTCTCGCGGACCTCGGGGTTCGTCGTCACCGCGTCGATGAAAGCCCCACCCGTCACGAGGAACAGGCCCGCGATGGCGGCCCCGAAGGCGAGGCACCAGGCGAGGCTCAGGCGCGCGGCGCGGCGGAAGCCCGCCTCGTCGTGGGCGCCCACGGCCTGTCCGCACAGGGTCTCGGCGGCGGTGGCGAAGCCGTCGAGGAAGAAGCCGCCGATCATGAAGAGATTCCACAGGACGGCGTTGGCGGCGAGCACCACGTCGCCGGAGCGTGCGCCGAGGGCCGAGAACGCCGCGATGCAGGCGACGAGCAGGAGGGTGCGGATCATGACGTCGGCGTTGACGCTGAGCATCCGGGCGAGCGCCAGGGGATCGGCGACGATCCGCCATGGCACGCCGAACGGATAGGAGCCGAGTCGGGCGAGGACGAGGAGCCCCAGCCCGGTTCCGACCGCCTCGGCCACCAGGGTGGCAAGGCCCGCGCCCGCGACGCTCATGCCCGCGCCGAGCACGAGGGCGAGGGTCAGGGCGATGTTGACGAGGTTGATGGCGATCTGGAGCACGAGCCCGAGATCCGTACGGCCGCGGCCGAGCACGGACCCCAGGATGGCGTAGTTCGCCAGGGTGAAGGGCGCCGCGAAGATGCGGATATGGAAATAGTCCGACAGCCCGGCGATCACCGCCGGGCTCGCGCCGCTGATGGCGAAGGCGCCCTGCCCGATGGGCCCTTGCAGGATCACGATGACGAGGCCGACGAGGAGACCTGCGGCGAGCGCCCGCGCCAGGGTGCGGTCGACTTCCGCGCCGTCGCGGGCGCCCACCGCCTGCGCCGTCAGGCCGGCGGTCGCCATGCGCAGGGAGCCGAACGACCAGAAGATCGCGTCGAAGATCACGGCGCCGAGCGCCATGGCGCCGAGCAGGGCCGCATCGCCGAGCCGTCCGATCACCGCCGCACCGACGAAGCCGAGGAGCGGCGTCGTGACGTTGGCGACCGTCATCGGCAGAGCGAGGGACAGGACGCGCCGGTTCGTGGCGGGTGCGGGGTGGGCTCCGCGGACGCTCATCGGCATGCCCTCATCGATATGCCCTCAATGACAGCCGCACCCGGTGCCGCAACTGCCGCCACCCGAACTCTCCGTCGGAGTCCCGGCCGGCTTCTTCGCCGGCCGCATGGCGGGATCGCGCGTCAGGCCTCGCTCGTCCAGCTCCGATAGGTAGGTGGCCCAGCGGTTCCGGTATTCACGGCCGAGGTCGTAGAGGTAGCCCCAGCCGAACAGGCCGGTGTCGTGCATGTCGTCGAAGGTGAGCTTCACGGCGTAGTTGCCGATGGGCTCGACCTTGAGGATCGCGACCTCGCGCTTGCCGCCGATCACCTTGCGCTCCGCCGGGGAGTGGCCCTGGACCTCGGCCGACGGGCTCGACACCCGCAGGTATTCCGCCGGCAGGGTGAAGCGCCCGCCATCCTCGAAGGCGACGATGAGGCTGCGCTTGTCGCCCGACAGCCGGATCTCCGTCGGCCAGCGCTCCGATGCGACCGGAGCGGGTGCGGTGGTTCGTTGAGCGGGGGTCTGCTGGTCCATGTGGCAGTCTCCTTGTGGAAGGGGTGGTTCCACGTGCGGACACGTCGCCCCGGTGCGCGCTTGCCCGCGCGGGTGCAAGACCTCATATGCTTCTTCATGCTAGGTTCGTCACGCGACCAAACGCCAGTGCCTTCCCCAGACCAGGGTTCAGAGTTTCGCATGTGGGGTCCACGCACCGACGACGCGCCCGTGACGCCTGTCCCCGCGCCCTTGTCCAAGCCTGCGTCTGCGCCCTTGTCCGCGCCCGCGCCCTTGATCGACCCGTTCCAGCGGGCGATCACCTACCTGCGCATTTCGGTGACGGATCGCTGCGACCTTCGCTGCGTCTACTGCATGTCCGACGACATGAGCTTCCTGCCGAAACGCGACCTTCTCAGCCTCGAGGAGCTCGATCGCCTGTGCGCGGTGTTCATCGGGCGCGGGGTGAGGAAGCTGCGCATCACCGGGGGCGAGCCCCTGGTGCGGCGTGACATCATGCATCTGTTCCGCCGCCTGTCCCGCCATCTCGGCACGGGCGCGCTGGAGGAGCTGACCATGACCACGAACGGAACGCAGCTCGGCCGCTTCGCGCCCGAACTCGCCGACCTCGGGGTCAAGCGCGTCAACGTCTCCCTCGACACCCTCGACCCCGCCAAGTTCAAGGCCGTGACCCGTCGCGGCGATCTCAAGGTGGTGCTCGACGGCATCGCGACGGCCCGGCGCGCCGGCATCAAGGTCAAGATCAACGCCGTGGCGCTCAAGGGCGTCAATGAGGACGAGATCGCCGATATGATCGCCTGGGCGCACGGCGACGGCATGGACATGACCCTGATCGAGGTCATGCCCCTCGGCGAGATCGAGGGCGACCGCACCGATCAGTTCCTGCCCCTGTCGGTGGCCCGCGCGCGCCTCGAGAATCGCTACACCCTGACCCCCCTTCCGGACCGCACCGGTGGTCCGGCGCGCTACGTGCGCGTGGAGGAGACCGGTGGGCGCCTCGGCTTCATCACGCCCCTCACCCATAATTTCTGCGAGAGCTGCAACCGCGTACGCCTGACCTGCACCGGTCAGCTCTATATGTGTCTCGGCCAGGAGGACGCGGCGGATCTCCGCGCGGCGCTCCGCGCCTCTCCGGACGATGCCCTCGTCACGCAGGCTGTGGTGGATGCCATCGCACGCAAGCCGAAGGGCCATGACTTCGTCATCGAGCGGGCCCGCCCGGCGGCGGTGCCGCGCCACATGAGCGTCACCGGCGGCTGAAGACAGAGGGGTTTGACCCCTCGCCCCCGCCCACTTAGACCCCCGTCCAGCGTGCGTTCGAACGGTGGAGACGGTTGATGGCGAAGGTCGCGTTCCTGGGCCTCGGTGTGATGGGTGGCCCGATGGCGGGGCACCTCGCCCGGCACGGCCATCACGTCACCGTCTACAACCGGACGGCATCGAAGGCGGAAGCCTGGGTGAAGGCCCATGGCGGCGCGGCGGCGCCGACCCCGCGTCAGGCTGCCGAGGGCCAGGAGGTGGTCTTCGCCTGCGTCGGCAACGACGACGACCTGCGCGGCGTGACCCTCGGGAACGACGGCGCGTTCGCCGGCATGACGAAGGGCGCGGTCTTCGTCGACCACACCACGGCCTCCGCCGAAGTCGCCCGTGAACTCGCCGAGATCGCCAGCGCCGCCGGCCTTCATTTCATCGACGCTCCCGTGTCCGGCGGTCAGGCGGGAGCCGAGAACGCGGCCCTCACGGTGATGTGCGGCGGCGACGCCGCGACCTACGCCCGCGTCGAGGCCGCGATCCTGTGCTTTGCCAAGGCGAGCCGCCTCATGGGCCCGTCGGGCTCGGGCCAACTCACCAAGATGGTCAATCAGATCGCCATCGCGGGCGTGGTGCAGGGGCTGTCGGAGGCGATCCACTTCGCCAAGCGCGCCGAACTCGACGTCGACGCCGTCCTCGACGTGATCTCCAAGGGCGCCGCCGGCTCTTGGCAGATGGAGAATCGCGGCCGGACCATGAACGCGGAGAAATTCGATTTCGGCTTCGCCGTGGACTGGATGCGCAAGGATCTCGGCATCCTGCTGGCCGAGGCGCGCCGCAACGGCGCGAAGCTGCCGGTGACGGCCCTGGTGGACCAGTTCTACGCCGACGTCCAGGGCATGGGCGGCAACCGTTGGGACACGTCGAGCCTCATCGCCCGTCTGGAAAAGTAAGCCGCGCCTCGGCGTGGGTTTGGGCCGCCTCCGGGGCGGTCCATTCCCAGTCCGGTCCCATCTGGTGGCGGAACCAGGTGAACTGACGCTTGGCGTAGCGCCTCGTGTCGGCTTGTCCGCGCCGGATCGCCTCGGCCCGGTCGATGACCCCGTCGAGGTGGGCGATCAGGCCCGGTACGCCGTGGGCACGCATGATCGGTAGGAGCGGGTCGAGGCGGCGTTCTCGCAGGGCCGCGACCTCGTCGAGGGCGCCGTCCGCGAGCATCGCGGCGAACCGGGCGTCGATGGCCGCGCGGAGCGCCGCGCGTTCGGGGGCGAGGAACAGCTTCAGCAGCGGCAGCCCCGCGAGGGGACCGGGCGTCCGGCTACCCTGGAAGCTGGCGATGGGTTTTCCCGTGGCGGCGAGGATCTCGAGGGCCCGCATGATCCGGGCCCGGTCGCTCGGCCGCAGGGCCTCGGCGCCGCCGGGATCGCGGAGGGCGAGGTCCGCATGCAGGGCCTCGGTCGCCCTGCCCTCGGCTTCGGCCCGGATCGCGGTCCGCACGGCGTCGGGCACGGCCGGCAACTCCGACAGCCCCTCTTCCAGGGCGCGGAAGTACAGTCCGGTGCCGCCGACGAAGATCGGCAGGCGGCCCTCCGCCCGCACCGCACGGAAAAGCGCGGCCGCCTCCCGGGCGAAATGTCCGGCCGAATAGTTGGTCGCGCCATCGACATGGCCGTAGAGGCGGTGGGGCGCGAGGGCCGCCTCCGTCTCGCTCGGCCGGGCCGAGAGGCGCCTGAGATCGCCGTAGACCTGCATGGAATCGGTGTTGATCACCACGCCCCGGAACCGGCGCGCCAGGGCGGTGGCGAGGCCCGACTTGCCGGAGGCGGTCGGCCCTGCGATGAGGATGGCCGCCGGCCGGCCGTGCGCGTGTGTTGTGTCCGTGACCGGCGGCAAGGCGTGGAAGCTCCCGGATGTCCCTCGTCGCGATCCTGATAGCAAACGCGGCGCGTCCCGCCATCACCGATGCGGTCCTGGCCGAGACCCGCCGGGTGCTGCGCACGGAACATCAGCCGCGCATCCTCCACGGCGAGGTCGCCGCCGAGGTGCTGGTGCCGGGCGCCGCCGCCGATGCGCCCACCCTCGCCCGGCGCCTGCGTGCGGCCTTCGCGTGCGAGCCCTTCGACGTCGCGGTGCTGCCCGCGGGCCCGCACCGGCGCAAGCGCCTGTTCCTCGCCGACATGGATTCGACCATGATCCAGCAGGAATGCATCGACGAACTCGCCGACACCGTGGGCCTGCGGGATCAGGTGTCGGCCATCACCGAACGGGCCATGCGTGGGGAGATCGACTTCGCTCCGGCCCTGCGCGAGCGGGTCGCGCTCCTGCGGGATCTGCCGGTCGGTGTCATCGACAGCCTGATCGCCGAACGCATCACCCTCATGCCGGGCGCCCGGACCCTGGTGCAGACGTGCAAGGCGCACGGCACCCACACCTGCCTCGTCTCCGGCGGCTTCACCCTGTTCACCGGGCCGGTCTCGGAAAAAATCGGGTTCGACGAGGCCCATGCGACGACGCTCGGTGTCGCGGACGGCCGGCTCACGGGTACCGTCCAGGAGCCCATCGTCGACAAGGCGACGAAGCGGGCCACCCTCATCAACCTGCGCAGCCGCTTCGGCCTCGACCCGGCCGAAACCCTGGTCGTGGGGGACGGCGCAAACGACCTCGACATGCTCGGCGAGGCGGGGCTCGGGGTCGCGTTCCGGGCGAAGCCCGCCGTCGCGGCCGCGGCTCATGTCCGCATCGACCACGGCGATCTCACCGCCCTCCTGTACCTGCAAGGGTATGGTGCGAGCGAGTTCGTGAACTGAAAAAGGCCGCCGTCCGGGGGGACGACGGCCTCTCTCGGAGGGCTTGCCGCGTCGAGGGTTATTCGAGGCCGAGGGCCACGAAGCGAACGTCGCCGGACGCGCTCGCCACCATGAGGAGGACCGACTTGCGGTTCTCCTTGCGCAGCTGCTCGACGCGCTTCGTCACCTCGGCCGGACTGTTCACCGGCTCCTGACCGACCTCGACGATGAGTTCGCCGGGCTTGATCTGCTTGTCGGCGGCGGTCGAATTCGGATCGACCCGCATCACGACGACGCCCTTGAGGCTGTCCTTGATGCCGTAGCGGCGGCGCAGATCGTCGGTGAGGTTCGAGAGGTTCAGTCCGAGCGCCTGACGCACGGCGCTCTCGGCCTCGGGCTGGCGGGCATTGGCGAGCTGCGGCTTCTCGTTGTCCTCCAGGCGGCCGAGGGTGACGGACTTCGTCGTCTCGGCGCCCTTGCGCACCACGATCACCTCGACGATCTTGCCGACGGGGGTCGCGGCGACGATGCGCGGCAGATCGCTCGACGACTTCACCGCCGTGCCGTTGAACTTGGTGATCACGTCGCCGACTTCGAGGCCCGAGACCTTCGCCGGTCCCTTCTCGTCGACGCCGGCGATGAGGGCGCCGCGGGCGCCGCCCTTGAGGCCGAGGGCCTCCGCGGTGGCGTCGTCCACGTTCTGGATGCGCACCCCGAGCCAGCCGCGCCGGACCTCGCCGAACTCCCGCAGCTGATCGATGACCTGGGACGCCGTGGCCGAGGGCACGGCGAAGCCGATGCCGACGGAGCCGCCCGTGGGCGACAGGATCGCCGTGTTGATGCCGATGACCTCGCCGTTCATGTTGAACAGCGGTCCGCCGGAATTGCCCTTGTTGATGGCGGCGTCGGTCTGGATGTAATTGTCGTACGGACCGGACTCGATGTTGCGTCCGCGTGCCGAGACGATGCCGGCCGAGACCGAGCCGCCGAGGCCGAACGGGTTGCCGATGGCGATGACCCAGTCGCCCGGCCGCATCTTCTCGGAATCACCGAAAGGCACGGCCTTCAGGGGCTTGTCGGCATCGGGCTTCACCCGGAGTACCGCGAGATCGATCTTCGGGTCCTTGCCGATGATCTCGGCCTTCAACTTGGTGCCGTTGTGCAGGATCACCTGGATGTCGTTGGCGTCGCCGATGACGTGGTTGTTCGTCACCACGATGCCGGACGCGTCGATTATGAAGCCGGAGCCGAGCGAGTTCGACTTGCGCGATTGCTGGCGCGGCGCCTCTCCGTCACCACCGCCGCCACCGCGACCGCCGCGCTTGCTGAAGAACTCCTCGAACAGATCCTCGAACGGGGTTCCGGGCGGGAGTTGCGGGCCGCTGCGGGTGTTGGGCCGGGCCTCGACGGTGGTGGAGGCCGAAATGTTCACCACGGCGTCCGTCACCTGGTCGGCGAGGTCGGCCAGGGATTCGGGGCCCTTGGCATAGGCGGGTTGGGACAGGCCGGTGACGCCGAGCGGGGTCGCCAGGCTGACGGCGACGAGGACCGAGCACAGGGAGCGGCGCAGCGCTCGCAGGCGGGGCGCGGGAGCAGCGCGCGCGACGGAATCCATGATCGACCTCTTGGCTGAAACGTTGCTCTTAGATCGTCCCCCAGGCCCGACGATCAAGGGGGCTTGTGCCCTTGCGAAAACGGCCGGCACTGAGGTGCCGGCCGCTTGATCGTTCTTCGACGAGAGATCGGCAGGCTCAGCGCCCGACCGAACCCGTCGCGCCCGCATCGGTCGCACCACGCGCGGCGGTGGCCGGGGACCGCCCCTGCGGATCGCTGAAGTAGCGGAAGAAGTCCGAGGACGGCGAGATCACGAGGCGGGTGTCGGAGCCCTTCAGCCCGGTCTCGTAGGCCTGCATCGACCGGTAGAAGCTGAAGAAGTCGGCGTCCTTGCCGTAGGCGGCGGCGAGGATGCGGTTCTTGTCGGCGTCGCCCTGGCCGCGCAGGGTCTCGGAAGTCTGGTTGGCTTCGGAGATCAGCACGGTCACGTCGCGGTCGGCCTTGGCTTTGATGGTCGCAGCGATCTGGTCGCCGTTGGCGCGGATGTCGGCGGCCTCGCGGTTGCGCTCCGTCGTCATGCGCCGATAGACGGCCGTGCTGTTCTGCGCCGGCAGATCGACGCGGGTCATGCGCAGATCCACGATCTCGACGCCCAGCTCCTTGGCCTGCCGGTTCACGTCGCCCTGGATCTGGTTCATCAGGTCCGAACGCTGGGTCCGCACGATGGCGTCCCGGGTCGAGCGGGCGAGCACGTTGCGCAGGGCCGAGTTGGTGAAGCTGGCGAGCAGGGTGTTGGCGCGCAGGATGTTGTTGGCCGACTGGTAGAACTTCAGCGGATCGATGATCCGGTAGCGGGCGAAGGCGTCCACTTCGAGGTTCTGGCGATCGGCCGTCAGGAGGGTCTGCACGGGCAGGTCGAGGTCGAGGACCCGCTTGTCGAACAGGACGACGTTGTCGAAGAACGGCACCTTGAAATACAGGCCCGGCTTGTCGGTGCCGGTCTGGTTCAGGACGGCGCGCACGCGGCCGAACTGAAGCACGAGAGCCTGCTGCATCTGGCCCACGGTGAAGACCGAGGCGTAGAGCAGAACGAAGACGGCCGCCGCCGCGATCATGAGGCCGGTGCGGATTGCGGGGTTGTTCATCGTGCGGCTCCACCGGTGCTGCGGGCGCCGAACTCGGTGAGCGGCAGGACGGGGACGACGCCGGCGCCGGCATTGTTCACGCCGGTGCCGTTCTGATCGATGATCACCTTGTTCACCGAGCCCAGGACCCGCTCCATCGTTTCGAGGAAGATGCGCTCGCGGCTGATAACCGGGGCGACCTTGTAGGAATCGTAGACCTGCTGGAAGCGGGCGGCCTGACCGGTCGCCTCGGCGGTGGCCTGGGTCTTGTAGGCCTCGGCGGCCTGTACGATCTGCGCGGCCTTACCCTTGGCCTGCGGCAACTCGCGGCTCGCGTAGGTGCGGGCCTCGTTCTGGGCGCGCTCGGCGTCCTGCTGGGCGGCGTTGACGTCGATGAAGGCGGGACGCACTTCCGGCGGTGGGTTCACGGCGACGAGCTGGACCACTTCGATGCGGACGCCGGCGCCGTACTCGTCCAGCGCCTTCTGGGTCAGCTCCTTGACCTCCTGGGCGACGCTCGACTGCTCGTTCGTCAGGATCGCCTGGATGTTGCGGCGGCCGATGACTTCGCGCATGGCGCTTTCCGCGATGGCCTTGATGGTGCCTTCGGGGTTTTCGAGATTGAACACGAAGTCCGACGCTTTCAGCGGATTGATCCGCCACTGCACCTCGAAGTCGAGGTCGACGATGTTCTCGTCGCCGGTGAGCATCAGGCTCTCGTCGGCCTTATCGGTGCTGCGACCCTGCGGGCCGGCCCGGTAACCGATCTGAATGCTGTTGACCTGTCCGACATTCGGCTTGGTCACGGCCCCGATGGGATAGGGAAATACGTAGTTCAGGCCCTGACCGGTGGTGCCGGTATAGCGCCCGAACATGGTTTCGATGCCGACCTGCTGTGGGGCCACCGTGTAAAAGCCCGTGACGAGCCATGCCGCTGCAACGAGTCCGGCCGCGATGAGAATGCCGCGTCCGCCACCCATCGAACCACCCGGCAACACGCCACGCAGGCGATCCTGGCCGCGCCGGAGCAACTCCTCGAGGTCCTGGGGCGTCTTGCCGCCGCCGCCCCCGCCGCCGCTTCCCCACGGGCCACCCCCGCCGCCATTGCCGCCGCTGCCCCGGCCCCAGGGCCCTCCCCCGTTGCCGCTACCGCCGCCGCTCTGATTGCTCCAAGGCATGCTCGCCGATATCTCCCGTTCCAGCAGCGTGTTCGCCGCACAAAGCTCACCGGGCACGAAGCCCACTCGCGCCGTTCGTTCACACTGTCACCCAGCGCGAACTCTACTCCATCGCGTGGACAGGAGTGTCGGACGGCCCCGATCGACCCGCACCACCTGCGAGCCCGCCCGCCGTCCTGTCAAGGTTGGACCGAAGGCGGCCGAACGATGCCGTTACGGACCTCTACGGCATTTGGGCATCGCCGATCCGAAAGACAACCGCCGGGGGAACCTTTGCGCATTGGGTCGCGGGGCTCGGGGTCTGGGATCGCGGGCCTTTGCGGGGCGAGATCCGGTCCGCCGGCCTCACGCGATCCGTTCCAGATCGACGAAGCTGAAGGCGCAAGCGTCGTGCGTGCCCGTCGGATGCGCCTCGCGCAGGGTCTCGCGAAAGGCGGCGCGGTCGAAGGGCGGAAACACCGTGTCGCCCTCCGGCGCCAGGGCGACTTCCGTCAGGTGGATGCGGTCGGCCTGCGGCAGGGCGAGCCGGTAGATCTCGCCGCCCCCGGCCACCATCAGTTCCCCGGCCGGGACGGCGGCGTCCACGGCCTCCTTCCAGCTCCCCACGGTTTCAATACCGGGTGCGGTGAAGCCCGGATCGCGGGTGAGCACCAGGATGCGCCGGCCCGGCAGGGGGCGGCCGATGGACTCGTAGGTCTTGCGGCCCATCACCACTGGCTTGCCGAGGGTGAGCGCCTTGAACCGCTGAAGGTCGCTGCGCAGGCGCCAGATTAAGCCGTTGTCGCGGCCGATGACACCGTTCTCCGCGACCGCGGCCAGTAGGGTGATGCGGGGCTGCGCCATCAGACCGCTACCGGCGCACGAATGGCGGGGTGCGGCGCATAGCCTTCGATGGCGATGTCCTCGAAACGGAAATCGAACAGGCTGGTCACCGCTGGGTTCAGCTCAAGGCGCGGCAGTGGGCGTTCCTCGCGGGTGAGCTGCAGGCGGGCCTGATCGAGGTGGTTCACGTAGAGGTGGGCGTCGCCCAGTGTATGGATGAAGTCGCCGGGCTCCAATCCCGTGACCCGGGCGATCATCGCGGTCAGCAGGGCGTAGCTGGCGATGTTGAACGGGACACCGAGGAACACGTCGGCCGAGCGCTGATAGAGCTGGCACGACAGCCGCCCCTCGGCGACGTAGAACTGGAACAGGCAGTGGCAGGGCGCCAGCGCCATCCGGTCGAGGTCCGCCGGGTTCCAGGCCGAGACGACGAGGCGGCGCGAATCCGGGTTGCGGCGGATTTCGTCGAGCACCCAGGCGATCTGGTCGACGCCGCCACCGTCGGGTTTGGCCCAGGAGCGCCATTGCCGGCCGTAGACGGGACCGAGGTCGCCCTGCGCATCGGCCCACTCGTCCCAGATGGTGACGCCATTGGCCTGGAGCGCCCGCACGTTGGTGTCGCCCGTGAGGAACCACAGCAATTCGTGGATGATGGAGCGCAGGTGCAGCTGCTTCGTCGTCACCAGGGGGAAGCCGTCCGCGAGAGCGAACCGCATCTGGTGGCCGAACACCGAAAGGGTTCCGGTGCCCGTGCGGTCGTCCTTGCGGACGCCCTCGTCGAGGATGCGCTGGAGAAGCTGGTGATAGGCGTGCATCGCGGCTCCGACTGTGGTTCTCGAATAACGGGTCCCGGTCGTCGAGGCGAGATCATCCGCGCCGTCCGCGCGGATTGTCCCTAACGATCCTCATCCCTCGGGCCAGAGCACCCAGGCGATCATGGCGAGGTTGCTCCAGGCGTGGAGGAGGATGCACGGCCACAGCCGGCCGCCACGCCAGCGCAGCCAGCCGAGCATCAACGCCAGCGGCAGGAGCGAGACCGGCCGGGCGAGGCCGAAGGCGTTGACGTGCGCACCCGCGAACAGCCCGGCGGTGGTGAGGATGGTGACGACCGGACCGGCGCGGGTCAGACCGCGGGCGAAGACGAAGCCCCGCATCAGCAGTTCCTCCGCCACGGGCGCCAACACCACCACGGTGGCGAGCCACAGGACGATGCCCACGGCGAGCAGGGACGGCGACAGGGTGGCGTGGCGGGCCACCGGCGCGCCGAACATCGCCCCGGTCCCCGTGACCCAGGTGATATGGACGATGGGCCAGGCGACGAGGAGCCACCCGAAGGTCCGCCGCGGCAGGCGCGCATCGCGCGGGGCCGACAGGGCCAGGATCCGGCGCCAGTCGGGGCCGGCTGCCCAGCGGGCGGCGGCCAGGACGAGGAGGGCGAGGATGCCCTGGCGGACCGCATCGAGGGCGAGGGCCCGGACGGCGAACTGGCGCGGGCGCAGGGGACCGCGTCCGGCGGCCGAGAACGGATCGAGCCCGTCGATCCAATCGGCGCCGACCCGGACGATCACCAGGGCGATCACGCTCGCGGCGCCGAGGAGGAAGGCGACCCACAGCACCATGGTGGCGATCGCGAGCCCGGCCCGCCCGATCGCCGGCCACCGCCCGATGGCGGCCGGGTCGTCGGGTTCGGCGAGGACGCGCGGATCGGGCTTCAAAAGCGGCCTGACTCTCTCTATGTTCAGGCGACAGACGACGCGTCAGCGATGGCGCGGCGTGGTCCCCGTGTCGGAGGGGCGTTCCGACCGCGCGACGGTACCCGGCACCTTCCATCAGAACCATGGGCCTTTGGACGCATCGCATGCGGTCTGGACAGGCTCCGGGTTCCAGCGGAAGGTCGAGGCCGGACAGGCATTATCGGAGTGGCCCGGCAACGGCGCTCCGCTCGATTTTCATCCGACCCCGGTGTGCCCTTGGGCGCGCGACGGCGGCCAGGCACCGGGTATAAGCGACCGCAGATGGCAGACGATCTGATCCGTTACGATCTTCTGGTGCAGGACGCCCTGCGCGGCGTCGTGCGCAAGGTGCTCACCGACGCGGCCCGGGACGGGCTCGCGGGCGAGCATCATTTCTACGTGTCCTTCCGGACGGAAGCGCCCGGCGTGCGGATGTCGCAGCGCCTGCGCGAGAAGTACCCGCAGGACATGACCATCGTGCTCCAGCACCAGTTCTGGGATCTGGGCGTCAACGAGCACACCTTCGAGGTCGGGCTGTCGTTCTCGGGCGTGCCCGAGCGTCTGCTGGTGCCGTTCGACGCGCTCTCGGGCTTCTTCGACCCCTCCGTCCAGTTCGGCCTGAAGTTCGACCTCACCGAGGGCATGGAGGAGGCCGTCGAGGCCGTCGACGACGACGTCACACCGCTCGCCACCGGCAAGACCGCCCCGCGCGGCGCCGCTTCCGAGCCGAGCGAGCTGAAGCCCAAGGGCACGGGTTTGGCGGCCATCGGCTCCAGCGTGCCGAAGATCGGTCCCGCCACCGCGCCGGCGCAGAGCGACAAGGACGCGGACGAAGCCGACAAGCCCGCCGCCAAGCTGTCCGTCGGCAAGGCGTCCGCTTCGAAGAAGGCCGAGGGTGAGGGCACCGAGGCCAGCGCCGAGGTCGTCAGCCTCGACGCGTTCCGTAAGAAGAGCTGAACCACCGGAACACCGGCCTTTCGGAGGCCGGTGTTTTCCCCTCTGTCGGTGCCGCGTTCAGGCTCGCCGTTCCACGCCCATGCGAAGGCCATGCTCCGGCCGCAGGGTGACCCGATGCAGAGGCGTGACCGGCGGGTGATCCGCCGCCATCCGCAGGCGCACGGCCCGGACGATGTGGGCGAGGACGATCACCGCTTCCTGCACGGAGAAGCTCTGGCCGATGCACACGCGCGGCCCGGCCCCGAACGGCAGGTAGGCGAAGCGCGGGATGTCCTTGCGGGCCTCGCCAAGGAACCGATCCGGCACGAACGCGGCGGGATCGTCCCACAAGGTGCGGTGACGGTGAAGCACGTAGGGTGCCACCATCACGAGGGAGCCCCGGGGGATCTTCACCCGGCCGATACGATCCTCCGCGATGGCCTGGCGGCTGAGGAACGGCACCGGCGGGAACAGCCGCATGGTCTCCTCTATGACGGCCTTGGTGAAGGGTAGCGCCTCGGCATCGAACCCCTCGCCCGCCGGCACGGCATCGACCTCGGCCTCGATTCGCGCCCGCGCACCGTCGTCCTGTGACAGGCAGTAGAGGGCCCAGGTCAGGGCATTGGCGGTGGTTTCGTGGCCGGCCGCGATGAACGTGACGATGTTGGCCTTCACTTCGAGGTCCGTCAGGCCCTTACCGGTCTCCGGGTCCTGCGCCTTCAGCAGCAGGGTCAGGAGGTCCGCCGGCGCACGATCGGCCGCGATGAGGGCGCGGCGCTTGTCGATGAGCGCGTCCACCACCTCGGCGAAGAACCGCACGGCGGGGCGTGCCCTCAGGCGCCCGATGCGCGGCACGAAGCTCGGGATCCCGAACACGTCGAGGGGATCGATGGGCCCGACGGCTTCGAGAAACCGCGTTATCGCCCGGCCCAACGCATCCGGGTCGCTCGCGAGGCCTTGGGTGAAGATCGTCCGCTCAAGCACGTCGAGGGTGACGCGGGTCATCTCCAGGGCGGCGTCGATGGTGGTCCCGTCCCGGCGCGCGAGCCGCCGGGCGATGCGAGCGCCGGCCGCGTTCATGGGTTCGGCGAAGCCCAGCACGTGGCGGGCGGAGAAGATCGGCGCCAGGGTGCGGCGCTGAAGCTTCCACTCCTCGTCCTCCGCCGTCAGCAGGCCGTTGCCGAGGCCCGGCGCCAGCACCCGGCGCTGCAGGTCGTCCTTGCGGTAGTTGGCGGCGTTCTCGACGTAGAGATAGCGGATCAACGCGGGGTCGCTCACCACGGTGACGCGGCCCATGGCGCCCTCGCCGGCCATCACGGGCTTCTCGAAATGGTCGTCGAGCCAGGTGGTGATCGGGTTGGCCCGCGCCGCCTTCAGGAAGGCGAGGAGGCCCATGGGCCGGCGCAGGGGGCGCGGCACGGTCGGGCGGAAGCGCGCGGGGGCGTCGGGCGGGCACGGGGCGGCGGCATCCATCATCGGCGTGTCATCGATCCTCGGTCTGGGGCCGGTCGCTCGAAAAGCGTTGAGACATCCACGGCACCGTCACGCGGCACCATCGCGGTTTCGACCCGCCCGGTCTAAGTAGGGTGCGCCGCAGCCACACGAAGAGGCCACGATGTCGCCGACCGAGACGCACAGCGAAGAGACCCCCGCCACCCGCACGGAATCCGACACGTTCGGCCCCATCGAGGTTCCGGCGCATCGCTACTGGGGGGCTCAGACCCAGCGCTCGATCCAGAACTTCAAGATCGGCACCGAGCGGATGCCGGCGCCCCTCGTCCACGCGCTCGGCCTCGTCAAGCAGGCCGCCGCCCTGGTGAACCAGGATCTCGGCGGCCTCGACCCGAAGGTCGCCCAGGCCATCGCGGCGTCGGCCGCCGAGGTCGTCGCGGGCGAGCACGACCAGGAATTCCCCCTGGTGGTGTGGCAGACGGGGTCCGGCACCCAGTCCAACATGAATGCCAACGAGGTGATCGCCAGCCTCGCCAACGAGTTGCTGGGGGCTAAGCGCGGCGGCAAGTCGCCGGTGCACCCCAACGACCATTGCAACCGGGGCCAGTCGTCCAACGACGTGTTCCCCACCGCCATGCACATCGCGGTGTCGCGCGAGATCAACGACCGGCTGATGCCGGCCCTGAAGCACCTGCACGACGCCCTCGACGCCAAGGCGACGGCCTTCGCCGACATCGTCAAGATCGGCCGCACCCACCTGCAGGACGCGACGCCGGTGTCCCTCGGTCAGGAATTTTCGGGGTACGTCGCGCAGGTGGCTTTGGGCAGCGCCCGCGTCCAGGCGACCGTACCGGGCGTGCTGGCCCTGGCCCAGGGCGGCACCGCGGTCGGCACCGGCCTCAACGCGCACCCGGATTTCGCGGAGAAGTTCGCCGCCAAGGTCGCCGAGCTGACGGGCCTGCCGTTCACCTCGGCCGAGAACAAGTTCGAGGCGTTGGCCACCCACGACGCCCTGGTGTTCACCCAAGGGGCGCTGTCGGCGCTCGCCGCCGGCCTGTTCAAGATCGCGCAGGACATCCGCCTGCTGGCGTCCGGACCGCGCTCCGGCCTCGGTGAGCTGTCGCTGCCCGAGAACGAGCCCGGCTCCTCGATCATGCCTGGCAAGGTCAATCCGACCCAGTGCGAGGCGCTGACCATGGTCTGCGCCCAGGTGATCGGCAACGGCACCACCGTGAGCTTCGCCGGCAGCCAGGGCCATTTCGAGTTGAACGTGTTCAAGCCCGTCATCGCCAACGCGGTGCTGCAATCGGTCCGGCTCCTCGCCGACGCGGCCGTGAGCTTCGCCGACAATTGCGTGGTGGGCATCAAGGCCAACGAGGACCGCATCGCCGACCTCATGAGCCGGTCGCTGATGCTGGTGACGGCGCTCGCCCCCTCCATCGGCTACGACAAGGCCGCCGAGATCGCGAAGACCGCGCACAAGAACGGCACCACCCTGAAGGTGGAGGCCCTGCGACTCGGCTACGTCACGCAAGAGGAGTTCGAGCGCGTGGTGCGCCCGGAGACCATGCTGGCGCCCAGCGCCGACTGACGGGGACGCGCATGGCGGAGATCATCAACCTGCGCGACGCCCGCAAGGCGAAGGCGCGGTCCGAGAAGGAGGCGAAGGCGGCGGACAACCGCATCGCCTTCGGCCGCCCGAAGAAGGCCAGGACCCTGGCGGACGCCAAGAAGGCCATCGAGGTCTCGCGCCACGAGGGCCACAAGCTCATGGGGCCGGACTCGGAGTGAAGGGGCGCAACCCGTGACCGGCGGCATCACCAAGCGCTCGGTGATGATCGCCGGGCACCGCACCAGCGTGTCCCTGGAGGACCCGTTCTGGGACGCCCTACGGGAGATCGCAGAAGCGCGTGGCAAGTCGGTGCAGGCGCTGATCGGTGACATCGATGCGGGCCGGGACGGGCAGAACCTGTCGTCCGCGATCCGGGTGTTCGTGCTGGCGGCATTGCGTCCGTCCGCGCCCACCTGAGCCGCTCAGCGGCGAACGCCCAGGAGGCTGCGCGAGGCCGGCGCCCCGAACGTTCGGCGAAAGGCATTGGCGAAGTGGGCCTGATCGGCGAAGCCCGCCGCGTGGGCGGCGCCCGTGAAGTTCGCACCCGCCACGATGGTGGCGATGGCCCGCCGCATGCGGAGCCAGGCGCGGTAGCGCCGGAACGGCACGCCGATCTCTTGGGTGAACAGGTGCTGCAGCCGCGACGAGGACAGGCCCACGGAGCACGCCAGCGTGCCGGCCGACAGCTCGGGATGCGGGTGGGTCCCGAGGCGCGAGACGATTGCGGCGATGCGGCGGTCCAGCGTCTCGTCGGCACGCCGGAGGGAGAACCGTGCGAGATCGGCCAGCGCCGCGCCGGCCCAGGCGCAGGCTTCGCGATCCTCGTAGAGGGCCCGCAGGGCGTTGATCTCGCCGCCTGCCCCGACGCGAGCGCCCACGATGGAGCATGCGCCCCGCATTAGACCCGTCAGGGCCTGCGGCGACACCTCGGGTTCGAGGTAGAGCATCGCCAGGGGGTCGCCGCCGCAATCGAGTTCGTGCGCCAGGCCGGCCGGCACGAAGGCGGTTCGGCAGGTGATCCAGTCCGTGTCCGGGAAGCGGATCCGGAAGCGACCGTAGAGCCCCGCGAGATAGACCGGCGCGCCGTGCTGGTGGCTGGCATTGTAGGCGAGCGGCCCGGCGAAGAACGTCTGCGGGCCCTCCACGTGCCAGAGCGGGCCGAGCGTAGCAGGTTCGTTCAAGCGCCGCCCTCCGTCACGATGCTAGCCCTGCCCTGCAGCCGGCGACCCGGGAACATCCTGGCGCATTGGGCCCGGCGGGGGAATGCCCATCATGACCGATCTCACCCGCCGCAGTCTCGCGGCCGCCACCCTCGCGTTGGCGCTGCCCGGCTCCGCCACAGCGCAGGTTTGCCCGGAGGATGCCCAGTCCGTGATTCACCGGATCCGGCTCGGGCATTTCACGGTGACGACACTGCTCGATGCGAGCGCGACGATCGACGGCCCCTGGCCCATCGTCGGGGAGGATCGCCCGCAAGCCGCGGTCGAAGCCCTGATGCGGGAGAATCGCCTGCGTCCGAACCGGTTCAAGCCCGGCTTCACCCCCACCCTGGTGCAGACCGGCCGTGAAACCATCCTTTTCGATACCGGCAATGGCGCGGTCGGGTTCGTGCCCAGGCCCGCCGGCGGGCAACTCGCCCACCTTCTGGCCCGCGCCGGCCTCGCACCGGACACCATCGACGTCGTCGTGCTGACCCACTGCCACACCGACCACATCGGTGGCCTCATGGAGGACGGGCGACCGGTCTTCACGCGGGCGCGCTACGTGGTCGGTGTCACCGAAGATTCGTTCTGGCGCGACGGGTCGCGCCTATCGGCGCCGATGGAGAGCAACGAGGCCCGATCGGCCCGGGTGTTTCGCAGCCACCTGCTTCCCCTCGCCGACCGCACCCGCTTCGTGAAACCCGGCGATGCGGTGGCGCCTGGGATCACCGCCCTCGCGGCCTTCGGGCATACACCGGGACATCTCGCCTTCCATCTGGAGAGCGCCGGCCAGCGCATGCTGGTCTGGGGGGATTGCGCCCACCACGAGGTCGCGTCCCTGGCCCACCCGGAGTGGCACGCCGTCTTCGACATGGACAAGGCGCAAGGGGCCGCCACGCGCCGGCACATCTACGACATGGCCGCCACGGACGGGATCCTCGTGTCGGCCTATCACGCCGCCTTCCCGTCGCTCGGCTACGTGGTGCGGCAGGGGAGCGGCTATCGCTGGATCCCCCTCACCGACCAACTCGATCCGTGAGCCGGGGCGTCAGGCCGACGCCAGCGCCGCCGGCTTCGGGCCCCCCGTGGCCCAGTCGAGCAACTCCACCGTGTGGACGATGGGGATGGCGGTGCCCTTCCCGATCTGCGTCGCACAGCCGATGTTGCCCGTGGCGATGACGTCGGGGCGCATCCGCTCGATGTTGGCGACCTTGCGGTCCCGGAGGCGGCCGGCGATCGCGGGCTGGAGGATGTTGTAGGTGCCGGCCGAGCCGCAGCAGATATGCCCCTCGGGCACGTCCTTCACGGCGAAGCCCGCACGCTTCAGGAGGTTCTTCGGCTCCGTGCGGATGCCCTGGCCGTGCTGCATCGAGCAGGCGGAGTGGTAGGCGACCACGAGGTCGCTCTCGATGAGCGTCGGCATCAGGCCGAGACCGGCCATGTACTCGGTCACGTCCTTGGCGATCCCCGAAACCCGCGCGGCCTTCTCGGCATAGGCCGGGTCGTCGCGGAACATGAAGCCGTAATCTTTGATGGTGGTGCCGCAGCCCGACGCCGTGACCACGATGGCGTCGAGGCCTTCGCCGTCCATCTCGGCGATCCAGGCGTCGATGGTGCGTTTCGCCTGGGCATGGGACGCGTCCGCCTTGCCCATGTGGTGGGTGAGCGCGCCGCAGCAGCCCTCCCCCCTGGCCTGCACCACCTCGACGCCGTGGCGGGTCAGCAGCCGGATCGCCGCCTCGTTGAAGTCAGGCCGCAGGACGCTCTGGGCGCAGCCGCGCAGCAGCGCGACGCGGCCCGTGCGGGCCGGGGCCGTGGTGCCCTGAAGGGCGGCGCTGGCCTCCAGCGCACGGGTCTCGGCCGGAAAGGTGCCGGGTCGGTCGGTGCGGTTGCGGTTCGGCAATTCGGCCGGGGCGAGATCCAGCATGGCGGCGAGCCGGTTGCCGAGGCCGGGCACCCGCGCCACCAGGGGGCGGAACGGGCTCCCGAGCTTGGCGCCGAGCAAAGCCAGTCGGAAACGGTTGGGATAGGGCAGCACGAAGGCCAGCACCGCCCGGAGCGCCCGGTCCCCGAAGGGCCGCGTATAGGTTTCCTCGATATGCGCGCGGGCGTGATCGACGAGGTGCATGTAGTGCACGCCCGAGGGGCATGTCGTCATGCAGGACAGGCACGACAGGCAGCGGTCGATGTGCTTGACCACCTCGGGCACGGCGGGCTTGTTGCCCTCCAGCATGTCCTTGATGAGGTAGATGCGGCCACGCGGGCTGTCGAGTTCGTCGCCCAGCAGCAGGTACGTCGGGCAGGTAGCGGTGCAGAAACCGCAATGGACGCAGGTCCGCAGGATCTTTTCCGAGGCCGCCATGGCGGGATCGGCGAGCTGCGTCAGGCTGAAACTGGTCTGCACGGCGTGTTCCTGAATCCACCCATCGCGGTGCCGCTTCACACCATCGGCATGGCGGCCCCGTCGTCTTCGCCCGTACCTTAGAGCGGAACGGAGGGTCTGCCGAGCCTTTGGAACTGCTCCAAACACTGGCAGGCGGGTTCTTGATAGTCGGAACCCAAGGCCGATGCCTGCGGGTAAGAATGTCGCGGCGACGTCAGATCCCCGCGTACATCCGGCCCGGATTGAACACGCTCATTGGGTCGTGCGCCGCCTTGAGACCCGCCGTGATCCGCATCAGCGGCTCGGACAGGGGCTCGAACACCGGCACGGCGGCGCGCACGGCGTCGGGCGCGCGTACCAGGGTGGCGTGGCCGCCCTGCGCCTTCACCGCCGCCCGCACGGTCGCGGCCCCGGCATCGCCCTCGGCCGCGGTCGCGAGCCAGATTAGGCCGCCGCCCCAATCGTAGAACCACCGCGCGTCGCGCTCCGCCGCGATGGCGGCTGCCAGGGCGGGGCCGTGGGTCGCAGCCGTGGAGAGACGCCAGATGGCGGCATCCGCCGACTCGGCCAGGGGGGCGGCGTCGCGGATGCCTGTCCACAGGGCGGTGCCGGTGTCGCCCTCGACGATCTCGGGCGCACCGAAGCGCTTGAGTAGCTTCGTCAGTTCACCGAGCCGATAGGCGACCGAATCCGAAAACCCCTCGACCCGCATGGCGGTGCGGGCTTCGGGGCCGCCGATCCCGGCCGGCAGGTGGGCGGCGCCGGTGAGCTCGAAAGGCGAGCCGAGGGCGGCCGAGAGGGCGGCGACGGCCCGGTCATCGTCGAGGCCTGAGAACACCAGGGTCGACACTCGCTCCTGCACCGGCAGCACCTTGAAGGTCACCTCCGTGAGCAGCCCGAGGGTGCCCCAGGCGCCGGCCATGAGCTTCACGAGATCGAGGCCGGTGACGTTCTTCATCACCCGACCGCCGGATTTGATCTGTTCGCCGCGTCCGTTGACGAAGCGCACGCCGATGAGGCTGTCGCGGGCCGCCCCGGCATTGATCCGGCGGGGGCCGGAATTGTTCGTGGAGGCCACCGCGCCGAAGGTCGGCGTGCCGTGCGTCCCCATCAGGCCGCGATGGTCCATGGGCTCGAAGGGCAGCATCTGGCCGCGCCCGGCGAGCAGGGCCTGCACCTCGGCGAGCGGTGTGCCGGCGAGCGCCGAGACCACCATCTCGGCCGGTTCGTAGAGGGTGATGCCCGACAATCCGGCGGTGGACAGCGTCGCCTCGTCCTCGGATGCGGGATTCCCGGCCGGGCGGCCGATCCCCGCCTTGGTGCCGCCGCCGACGAGGCGCAGGCGCTCCGCCCGGTCGGCGGCCGCGCGGACGATGTCCGCCGCCGCATCCGCGTCGTGAGGCTCGTATGACCGCATCGTTTCCCGCCCTGGCCGGGCGGCGTGCCCGGTCCGTCTTCGTGTTTTGTGGTCCGATCCTAATGATAATCGTTCGCGATTGCATCCGGTCCGGTGCGTCCGGTCCCCGCCTTCGACGGCCTTGCGCGCCGCGCCGCCAGGCGGGCTGCGATGAGGGTGCGCAGGCCGGCGATGTCCAGGACCCAGGTGAACCCTCCCATGATGAGGAAGCCGAGGGTCAGGCTGACCGCGAGGGCCCGCACGGGCTCGAGATGGCGCAGGGGTACGAGGCACAGGGCCATGGCCGCACAGGCGATACCGGCCATCAGGAGATCGCGCCACGGCAGGCGCAGGCGCTGCGGCCCCGTGAGCGCCCGGAGCGCCAGGAACCCGGTGGCGGCGGCGAGACCCGCCGTCTGCGCCGCCGCGATGCCTTCCGGTCCCATGAGCGGCGGCAGCAGCCACAGGCCGAGGGCGTCGACGGCGAGGCCCACCAGGGCGGCGGCGATCACCGGCAGGGTCCTGCGGCGGATCTGGAAGATCGGATTGAGGGCGAAGTTCATCATGGCGAGGCAGAAGAAGCCCGGGATCATCAGCCCGGCATAGCTCGCGAATGGGCCGCGATAGGCCTCCGGCACCACCAGGGCCTGGAGGGCGGGAAGGATCGCCCAGAACCCGACGGCGCAGGGCAGCAGCAGGGCGACCACCACGCCGACATTGCGCCCGACCTGGGCCTCGGCGGCCGCGCGGCCCTCCTCCTCCTCGACGCGCACGGCGAGCTGGAACAGCAGGAGGTCGAGGGCGGTGCCCAGCGTGCCGATGCTGCGCGTGGTGACGTCGGCCGCGAGGGCGAAGTAGCCGGCCTCGGCCAGCCCGGCCTGGGCCGCGATGGTGCCGCGATTGAGGAACGGCAGCAGCTGATAGATGGCGTTGGCGGCGATCAAGGGCAGGCCGTAGGCGAGGAACAGCCGCCAGGTCTCGGCGAGGCGCACGCGCAGGCGCGGGCTCACGGGATCGCGCATGGGCCGCCATAGGATCGCGGCGGCGAGGAACTGGCTCAGGCCCGCCGCGGCGAGCACCCAGGCCGGCTGGGGCAGGAGCCACGCCGTGCCGGCCATGAGCACGAAGGCCAAGGCGTTTTTGATCGCCACCAGCCGGAAATAGAGGCCACCGTCGAAGCGGGCGCGGGCGAGCGCCGCGTGGTAGTCGAACACTCCGATCCCGAAGGCGGCCACGCCCGCGCCCGCCGTGATGGCCGCGCGGCTCTCGGGCCCCGCCTCCATGCCGAATCCGGCGCAGACCAGGGCGGCGGCGAGGAGCCCGGCGCCGAGTACGGCGTAGGCCCGGTCGAGACCCTGGCGGATCCACGGCTCCTGATCGCGGACGCGGGCCGAGTAGAATCGCGTCGCCGACAGGCGCAGCCACTCGAACAGCACCGTGTTGGCCACGATGGCGCCGGCGGTGGCCAGCGCGAACAGACCGAAATCCGCCGGGCCCAGCAGCTTCGCGATGAGCAGGCCGAGCACGAAGTTCAGCCCGGCGTTGAGGACGAAGGCGCAGATCACGGCCATGGCGGGAACGGGCAGCCTTGCGCCGAGCGGGGCGCTCGCGCCTTTGGCTGGACCCTAAGCGGAGGTGCGCAAAGAATCCGTCAACCGCCCGGCGTGACGATCCTCAGAACCACCCCCGCATGCGGAAGAACACGATCGGCACGAGGGCGCTGAGAACCACGAGGGCGAGGCCGTAGGGATAGCCGTAGGCCCAATCGAGTTCGGGCATGTGCTTGAAATTCATGCCGTAGAGTGAGGTCACGAGGGTCGGCGGAATGCCCACGACCGAGACCACGGTCAGCACCCGGAAGGTGTTGTTCTGCTCCATGTTGATGAGGCCGAGGGTGGCGTCGAGGAGGAACTGGACGTTCTCCGATTGACGGATCTCGAACTCGTCGAGGGAGGCGATGTCCCGTCGCACGGCCTCGAAGCGCGGTACCTGCTCGGCGCCGAGCAGATGCTCGCACTCGTTGGCGACGAAGGGGACGATGCGTTCGAGACCCAGCAGGCTGGACCGGATCTTGCCGAGCGCCTTGCCGCGCCGGCCGATGCCGCGCAGGATCCGGCGGAGCGCCAGATCGCGCCGTCGCGGCGTCTGGGTCTTGAGCTTGTCGTCGCTGGCGGGCGCGCCGCCCCGCACGTCGAAGTCGAAGATCCGGGTCGAGAGGGCATCGAGATCGGCGCCCATGTCCTCCAGGGAATCGGCGAGGCTGTCGACCAACTCCTCCATGAGCAGGAGGAAAATCTCCGTGCTCGTGGTGGACGGGCCGTCGCCCTCGGCGATGCGCTTCTTCACCTCCGCGAACGCGCGCAGATCGTGGAACCGCACGGTGACGAGGTGGTCCTTGGTCAGGACGAACCCCAGGGGCTTCAACAACGAATCGACCTTGTCGAAGGTGATCATCGGCGTCGACAGCGAGAAGCCGTTCTTGAGACGCCGCAGCCGGCTCGAATTCTCCACCTCGCTGAGGGCTTTTCGCGATGGGACGCGGATGCCCGTCGCGTCCTCGATGCGCTGCGCCTCCTCGGCACTCGGGTCGTCGAGGTCGATCCACACCGTGGCGGCAGGCATCGGTCCGGCGCCGTCGGTGGCGGGGGACCCGACCGCACCCTGTGGTCCATGAAGGCTGATCATCGGGGATGATTGGTCCGTGGCGGAGCGGATCGAGAGAGAATTGCCGTCGCGCAACCGTCGTGCCGACCTGCGACAGTCTTGACTCACGCAAGGCATGCGCCTACCTCCGCGGCATCGTTGGCACTCACCGATCGAGAGTGCTAACGGCCTGGGTTGAGCGCGCTGCCGCGCCGCATCAACGCCATCCATGAATTTAGAGCAAGAGGGCAGCTCATGAAGTTCCGTCCGCTGCACGACCGTGTCGTCGTTCGCCGTATCGAAGGCGAAGAGAAGACCAAGGGGGGCATCATCATCCCCGACACCGCCAAGGAGAAGCCGCAAGAGGGCGAGATCGTCGCCGTCGGCCCCGGCGCCCGCGACGAGGCCGGCCGCATCAATCCCCTCGACGTCAAGGCCGGCGATCGCGTGCTGTTCGGCAAGTGGTCCGGCACCGAGGTCAAGATCGACGGTCAGGATCTCCTGATCATGAAGGAATCCGACATCATGGGCGTCGTCGCCTGAACGGCGATCTGCCCTCTTCCTTCGTCTCCCTACCCGAGCCCTTTGAGCGCGCTTCAACTCTGAGCGCCTCGGGGCTTCCCACCGCATGAGGATTTGAACATGGCAGCGAAAGAAGTCCGTTTCGGCTCCGACGCCCGCGAGAAGATGCTGCGCGGCGTCGATATCCTGGCCGACGCAGTGAAGGTGACCCTCGGCCCCAAGGGTCGTAACGTCGTCATCGAGAAGAGCTTCGGCGCGCCGCGCATCACCAAGGACGGCGTCACCGTCGCCAAGGAGATCGAGCTTTCCGACAAGTTCGAGAACATGGGCGCCCAGATGGTGCGCGAAGTGGCCTCGAAGACCAACGACATCGCGGGCGACGGCACCACCACCGCCACCGTCCTGGCCCAGGCCATCGTCCGGGAAGGCGCCAAGTACGTCGCCGCCGGCATGAACCCGATGGACCTCAAGCGCGGCATCGACCTCGCGACGAAGGCCGCCGTCGAGGACATCACGAGCCGCGCCAAGAAGGTCGCCTCGTCCGAGGAAGTCGCCCAGGTCGGCACCATCTCGGCCAATGGCGACAAGGAAATCGGCGAGATGATCGCCCATGCCATGCAGAAGGTCGGCAACGAGGGTGTCATCACCGTCGAGGAGGCCAAGACCGCCGAGACCGAGCTCGACGTCGTCGAGGGCATGCAGTTCGACCGCGGCTACCTCTCCCCGTACTTCATCACCAACGCGGAGAAGATGGTCGCCGAGCTCGAGGACCCCTACATCCTCATCCACGAGAAGAAGCTCTCGTCGCTCCAGGCGATGCTGCCGGTGCTCGAGGCCGTGGTGCAGACGGGCAAGCCCCTCGTCATCATCGCCGAGGACATCGAGGGCGAGGCGCTCGCCACCCTCGTGGTGAACAAGCTGCGCGGCGGCCTCAAGGTCGCGGCCGTCAAGGCTCCGGGCTTCGGCGATCGCCGCAAGGCCATGCTCGAGGACATCGCGATCCTGACCCAGGGTCAGATGATCGCCGAGGACCTCGGCATCAAGCTCGAGAACGTCACCCTGCCGATGCTCGGCCGCGCCAAGCGCATCCGCATCGAGAAGGAGACCACCACGATCATCGACGGTCTCGGCGAGAAGTCGGACATCGAGGCCCGCGTCGCCCAGATCAAGGCGCAGATCGAGGAGACCACCTCGGACTACGACCGTGAGAAGCTCCAGGAGCGTCTGGCCAAGCTCGCCGGCGGCGTCGCGGTCATCCGCGTCGGCGGCGCGACCGAGGTCGAGGTCAAGGAGAAGAAGGACCGCGTCGACGACGCGCTCAACGCCACCCGCGCTGCGGTGGAAGAGGGCATCGTCCCCGGCGGCGGCACCGCCCTCCTCCGCGCCCGCGAGGCCGTCCGCGCCCTCAAGAGCGACAACCCGGACGTCCAGGCCGGCATCAAGATCGTGCTGAAGGCCCTCGAGGCGCCGATCCGTCAGATCGCCGCCAACTCCGGCGTCGAAGGCTCCATCGTAGTCGGCAAGATCACCGACAACACCTCTTCGATCACCTACGGCTTCAACGCCCAGACCGAAGAGTACGTGGACATGATCCAGGCCGGCATCGTCGACCCGGCCAAGGTCGTGCGGACCGCCCTGCAGGATGCCTCCTCCATCGCCGGCCTGCTGGTGACCACGGAAGCCATGATCGCCGATGCTCCGAAGAAGGACAGCGCCGGCGGCGGTATGCCGGGCGGCGGCGGCATGGGCGGCGGCATGGGCGGCATGGACTTCTAAAAGTCCGAGCCTTTTGAGCCGAACTTGATAGAGGGGGTCGCCGAGAGGCGGCCCCTTTTTCGTGGCCGAGAGCGTGGGACACACCCTTGGCAGTCTCGGGCGTCGCCACTCCGCCCCCACGCTGGGAGCATGGTGATCGCGGGGCGACGTCGGCTGTCGTATCGCCGATCCCCCCCTACCCATGAAAATGGCCCGGATCGCCCTGAAGCGGTCCGAGCCAGGAAGACGATGTCCGATGCGACCGGTGTCCGGCCGCCCGGGTTTCAGCGCCCGAAGATGCCCTTCAGGAACTGCGCCGTCCGGTTGCGCTTCTTCTTGCGCTCGAGTTCGGCCGCGTCCTTGACCCAGGCGACTTGTACCACCCGGCGTTCGCCCTCGAACGGCTCGTGGCCGTGCCAGGAATTGTCGGACCGGAGGAAGGCGAACATCGTGCCCATGGTGGGCGGCACCTCGACGGCGAAGGGTTCGTAGTTCCGGCCGTCGTAGAGCACCCGCAGGCGCCCGGCGGCGGGCGCGTCCCAGGCATCGTTCATGTAGATCAGCATCGTCATCACCTTCGACGGCCCGTCGGTGTGGATCGATCCGTATTTCGGCTGGCTCTTCTTCATGATGGTGGTGAGGCGCGGGCACGAGACGAGGTCGATGCCGAACTTCTCGCCCATGATGCGGGAGAACTCGTCGCTCTCCAATTCGTCGATGAGCGCCTTGAACCGGCCCTTGAGCGCCACCTCGTCCACGGTGAGGTAACCCGGCTTGGCAATCGCCGGGAAGTCCTGCCGGATTTCGTCGATGGCCGCGCGGTCGAGGACGTCGTTGCCGAGGAAGAACGTGTAGGGCTCGCGCGACACGGGCGCGGCGCGCACGGCTTCGAGGTTGAGGATCGAAAGTCCCGACATGGCTGCCTCTGTACCCGTTCCGTCCGATGATCGGCGCGCGCTCCGGCGCAACAGCGGTGGATAGAGCGCCCGATTGCGGCAACCGGACGGCAAGGCGGGGCGCGGCCCTTTTCGCGCCCGGCGGAAACTGCCATGCTTGGGCTCAGCAAATCACCGGAACGGCGCCCCGCCATCGTGACGAGATGTTTCGCCCTCGCCCTCTGCGTCGTCCTGGCGACGCCGGCGAGCGCCCAGACCACCGGGACGACCGCCCGCATGGCCTGCGCCGACGCCATGGCGCTGGTGAAGCGCCAGGGGGCGATCCTCCTCGACACCGGCAACCAGACCTTCCAGCGCTTCGTGCGCGACCGCAGCTTCTGCGAGCTCTCGGAGATCGCCGACCTGCGTTTCGTGCCGACCCGCGACAACCCGGAATGCCCCATCGGCTATCGCTGCCGCGAGCCGGGCTACGGCGACTGGGATTGGCAGTAGAACACGCGGGCCAGGATTTTCGTCCGCTCAGGCACCCGTCCGGCCACGATCTCGCCACGACCCGCCGTCACTCCCGGGCTCCGGCATGCCGCGGAAGCGGTGCCTCGACGATCAGCACGGGGAGAAGACGCACGTGGCCGTATTGAGGACGGGCCTCGGCCTGCAAGCCGCCGTGACGGCGCTGTTCGCCCTCGTCCTGCTGGCATTTCCCGGCGAGGCCGCACCGCCCCTCTACGTGTCCCTGAGCGGGCTCGCCATGGCGGGCATCCTGCTCGCCTCCGGCAAGATCTCGGCCTACCTGAAGATCTTCATCTCGGTCTACGGCGTCGGCTATCTCCTGTTCTCCGGGGCCAAGCTGCTGGCGGCCTTGGGCGCGCTGCCCCCGACGCTCGCCGCCCTGCTGCCGCCGGCCTTCGCCGCCACGGGTGCCGTGGTGTTCGCCGCCATCGTGCTCGGCATTTCGCACCTGAAGCCGATTCGGGCGATCACCCTCATCGCCGATCCCTACTTCGCGAACCGTGACGAGCCGACCCGCGAGATCGGCCTGTTCCGCTGGTTCGGCCGGACGGAGGGCAAGATCGGTCAGCGCCTCGTCGCGCTGTCGATCTTCGTCAGCTTCGCCGATGTCGCCCTGACCTTACGGTTCAACTTCTGGTACCGCGATCTCTACAACGCGATCCAGGAATACAATCTCGATGTATTCTGGTACCAGATCCTTTGGGTCTTCGTGCCCCTCGCGATCCTCAACGTCTGCATCGGCATGTTCGACCTGTTCGTCGACCAGTCCCTGCACATCCGCTGGCGCACGTGGCTGACCCGGAGCTTCTACCAGCGCTGGCTCGGGGACGGCACGCATTACCGCATTCCCTTCACGGACGAGCACGCCGACAACCCGGATCAGCGCATCCAGGCCGACGTCAACGCCTTCATCTCGCAGACGGCGAGCCTGTCGATCCGGCTGCTGTCGCAGGCGGCCCAGCTCGTCTCGTTCATGGTCATCCTGTGGACCCTGTCGCGGGATTTCGTGCTGCCGTTCACCGACACGGTGGTGCCGGGCTTCCTCGTCTGGGCCGTGATCACCTACGCGGTCGTCGGCACCTGGCTCGCCCACCTCATCGGCCGCCCGCTCATCGGCCTCGATTTCCGCCAGGAGCGGGTGGAGGCGGATTTCCGGTTCTCGCTCGCCCGCAGCCGCATCTACGGCGAGCAGATCGCGCTCCTGCGCGGCGAGCGTGCCGAGACCGTGCGCCTCCGGTCGCTGTTCGACGAGATCATCGCGAACTATGTGCAGATCATCTTCCGGCGCATCAAGCTCATCGCCTTCTCGTTCGGCTATTCCCAGGCGAGCACCATGGTGCCGCTCGTCATCGCCGCACCCTCGTACTTCGCGAAGAAGCTCAGCTTCGGCGCCCTGCAGCAGACCGTGAACGCCTTCAGCAACGTGCAGTCGTCGCTGTCGTTCTTCATCAGCGCCTACACCACCATCGCGGCCTACAAGGCCAACACCAACCGCCTGTCGTCGTTCAAGCGGGCGATGACCAAGGCCGAGGCCATGGCGGGCGCCGGCTACGGCCTCGCCCAGTCCGATGCGCCGGGCCGCGACGTCACCGCCGAGAACATCACCCTCGCCCTGCCGGACGGCCGCGAGATCGTCAGTGCCGACCGGTTCACCCTCACGCGCGGCGGCGCCACTCTGGTCACCGGCCCGTCGGGCTCCGGCAAGTCCACCCTGTTCCGGGCCATCGCCGGCATCTGGCCGTTCGGCAAGGGGCGCATCGCGGTGCCGCCGGGTCAGTCGGCCCTGGTGCTGCCGCAGCGGCCCTACATTCCGCTCGGTACCCTGCGGGGCGCAGTGGTCTATCCGGCCACCACCGACCAGTTCTCGGACGAGGCGATCCGCGAGGCCCTGGTGGCGGCGCAGCTGCCGCAGCTGGCCGACCGCCTCGACGAGGTCGATGCCTGGGATCAGCGCCTTTCGGGCGGCGAGCAGCAGCGCCTGGCCATCGCCCGCGCGGTGCTGGCGAAACCCCAGTGGCTGTTCCTCGACGAATCCACCGCCGCCCTCGACGAGCCGAGCGAGGCCGCCCTGTACCGCATGCTGCGCGAGCGCCTGCCGGAAACCACCATCGTCTCGATTGGCCACCGCTCGACCCTGCACGTCCTGCACGACCGGCGCATCGACATGAAGCCCGGCCCCGACGGACGCTTCGTACCGACGCCCGTGGCGGCCGGGTAAGTCGAACCTACCGCAGGAAACTCACGGCGATGGGCGCGAGCATCGCCGTGAGGAAGGCGTTGAGCCCAAGCGCGATGCCCGCGAAGGCGCCCGCAACCACATCGACCTGGAAAGCGCGGGCCGTGCCGACGCCGTGGGCGGCGAGGCCGGCGGCGAAGCCCCGCGCCCGCATGTCGCGGATGCGCAGGATGTTCATGAGGGGCGTGACCAGGATGCCCCCCGTCATGCCGGTGAGCATGACGATGACGGCGGCGAGCGTCGGGTCGCCGCCGAGGGTCTGGGCGATACCCATGGCGACGCCGGTGGTCACGGATTTCGGCGCCAGGGACACGATGACGTCGCGCGGCACCCCGAGCAGATGCCCAAGGGTGAGGGCCGACGACAGGGCGACCACGGAGCCGACGACGAGGGCGGCCAGCATCGGCGCGAGCGCCCGCAGGACCGTGGCGCGGTACTCGTAGAGCGGGAACGCCAGTGCGACGGTGGCCGGCCCGAGCAGGAAATGCACGAACTGCGCGCCCTCGAAGTACGTCGCGTAGGGCGTGCGCGTCACCTCCAGCACCGCGGCCGTGATCGCGATGGCCACGAGCACCGGGTTCGCCAGCGGGTGGCGGTTCGTCGCCGTGGCGATCCGGTCGGCGACCGCGTAGGCGACCAGGGTCACGGTGAGCCACAGGAGCGGGGTGCGCGACAGGTAGACCCAGACGGCGAAATCGCCGGTCATGCCCCCTCGCCCGCGCGCAGCCAGCGCGACACGGCGACGAAGGTGAGGGCCGTCGCCGCGAGCGTCGTCACGGTCGAGACCACCACGATGACGGCGAGCGCCGCCCCGTGCACCGCGAGCACATCGAGCCGCCCGACGATGCCGGCACCCGCCGGCACGAACATGAGGGAGAGGTTAGCGAGAAGGCCGCGCCCGGCCCCCTCGAGTTGCCCGTTCACGAGGGGCGGCGGCAGGATGCGGGCGGCGGCACGGGCGTAGCGGTCGCGCACCACGAGGAACACCAGGAGCAGCGCCATCCCGATCACCGGCCCCGGCACCGGGATTCCGGAGGCGCGGGCAAGGGCCTCGCCGAGAAGCTGCGCCGCGAGGATCAGCGTCAGACCGATGATCATGGGCGGACCCGGTGCTACGGAACGGTCGCCAGGGGATCGCCGGCGCGGGCGAGGACGATGCCGGCCTCGTCGATCCCGAGGAGCCCGCCGAGACGCCAGACCAGGGCCTCCTCGAACTCGTGGACGTCGCCATCCGCCCCGGCCACCGACCACGCCATGGCGAGGAGGCGCGCCTTCTGTTCCCGACCGGCCTCGTGGCCGATCATCTCCACCAGGGCCGCCATGTCCCGGGTCTGGGCGTCGAAGGCGGCCGCCCGCGCGATCAGGGCTTGTGCCTCGGCCCGCGTCTGCGCGAAGCGCCCCTCGACGAGACGCGCGAGGCGCTCGGTTTCCTCCGGGGCCAGGATCCCGTCGGCGCGCGCGACGTGGACGAGGAGGGCGATGGCCGCGAGGCGCTCGTCGGCCCCTTCCGCGGCATCGGCGGGCTGCCCGAGCCCGAAGGCGTCGGCGGCATAGGCACGCAGGCGGGCGATGAGCGACATGACGATCCTTCGGACACGATGCGCCACCCTTCGAGGTCGCCTCCGCCCCCGTCAAGCAACGCCGCTCCCCCCGGACGACGATGCCGCCCCACCGTGGCCCCCCTGCATCGCGTCGCGGCGGCGTGCGCCATGCGAGACGGAGCGTCTTGCCAATCCGGGACCGGCCGGATATGACCCCTCTCAACGACGCCGCGCCGGCCCTCAGGTCCGCACCGCCTCGTGCCGCAATAGCTCAGCTGGTAGAGCACCTCATTCGTAATGAGGGGGTCGGGGGTTCGAATCCCTCTTGCGGCACCACTGGTCCCCCGACTGTTGAGACCGCCGGGAAACGCCGGCTCGCCGATGAGTTTAGAAAGGTGCCTATGCACTCCGACTTGACTTTAAGGCCAAATTTTTAAGTTGGAAGCTGCTGGGGGGCAAAGAAGCAGTAACCGGAGCTACGAATAGCACGGGTGTATTCTCTGAGGAGGATCCCTTCTTTTCTTTCACCATTGGCGTGAAAACGACCGCTAGTCGAAAAGAGTCCTTTCCAGGGGCCGGCGAACCATGGAGGTTGCCGGCCGGAGCACGGAGATCAGTAGACCTCGATCTGATCCAAATGAAGAAAGTTCGCATCGGCGAGCCAAATTCGGACGAAGCGAGCCTCTCGCCCGACGGATATCAGTAAAGGCCTGCCATCTATGCCGCCGAACAAGCTGCCATCATGCTTGTAGATGTTTGTCCAGTCCATCCCATCAATGGATACGGAAGCACAGATATTTCGTGCACGCTCGGCGCAAGCGTCGGAGAGACGATTGTAGATGGCGATCTTCGCTACATTTCTTATCTGCTGGAGATCGATGATGACCCACGGCTGATTTTCTTGGATCGTATGGAATCCATATGTTCCGTCCTTGATGCCATCCGTTGGGCTCCGCCTAAGTGAGCCCTCGTAGAGGCGGCTGCTCTGCATCACCGGCCTGTTTCGCGCAAAATTCTCGCTTGATGAGGGAATGAGACCGCCCGACTCTGTAGAGAGCAAGTGTTGTCCAAATATGCGAGCCGCATGGGAGGCTCCCTCAAATAAATCTCGAACTATTTTAGTCTCTTGGGTGCTCGAAGAGCAGAATTCTAGAACAGACTGCGGCTGGATTGGGCCGACCGCAAGAACGCCTAGACCTGCAGAATGCAGAAAATTAAAATTTGGATACTGCGGTGAAATCTCTTCCCAGAATTTCCATACGCCGAAGTTTCCTCCACGAACCTCTGTATCGTGGAAAAGGACTACCGCGCGATCTGATAGCTTCGGCTTCCAAGTCTCGAAATCGTGCCGAACAGCTTCGTATGTATGAAGCCCATCGATATGAAGAATATCGACTGAGCCGTCCTTAAATTCATTGAGCGCATCGTCGAAGTACGAGCGGATCATAACGCCAATATTCGCAAAATTTTCTTCCGTGAACTGCGAAAGGTCCTCGTAGACGGCATTAGAATATGCGCCGGCATGCACATCGCCCTCCCAAGTGTCGATTGCATAGCACCTTGCGCCTGAACTGAACTTAGAGATGGCCTTACAAAAAGCGCTGTACGAAAGCCCGTTGTGCGTGCCGAGCTCGACAATCACGGCCGGATTAGTGGCCCGAACCAACCAATGAGCAAAGGTAAGGTGCCCATGCCATGCACTTGTCACGTATGGACGCATCGAAGGCAGAGTGATTGCCGAAAGTTCGGCCCAGAGTGCAGAATTTATCATATCTAATCTTTTGATCCAGGGTTGAGGCCGACGCAACAGTAGCGCGAAGGAACTGTACCGCCCCATCAGTGTCTTGGCTACTGGTGCGCCATCACTCGTAGAATGCCCTTTGAAGGTTGTCGAAAGGCCCGCGCCTTCCTGCACTAGGCCTCCGTCCGCCTCATGGTCCGAAAGCTATGTCAGGCTGTAAAATGGTCCCGGATAGACACTTTGAGAGCTTTCAAGTTCTATTTTGAGTATTGTGAATATCCCCGGAAAAAAGTTTCAGCCTCGTAAGTCTTGTCACCCAATTGAATTCGATCGCCTACCCAAACAGGCCAGCCTTGGAAATCATAGTTGTCTCGATCTGATCGCCAAGTTTCGATCATCTGAGCAACTCGATGCTGGTTTTCCGAGAACTCATTCGGAGAGCAGGGGCCATTAAGCCGCGAGTTGCCGCTAGAGGAATCGATATTTTTATGAAGAAGCAGGGGTTCGAAGCCAGCCATGTCGGCGATCCAAGAAAAGCCGCCCTCGAAGAAGTAGCGTGATACTCCGGTTCCATCGAGAAGATTGTTCTCGAAAAAGCGGCTGTCAGCGCTCCCGAGAAAGTTTCTCAGGGCGATGCCGGTGAGGCCGAAGAAGGTATAAGTCGCAACGTATCCGATCGGCTGGTAACGGCTCGGAAAAATGCTTTTGAGGTAAGCGACAACAGCAGCGTTGGGGCCGGCTGCCGGCATTGGGAGGGCGGGAAAAGAGCCATGGCGTGTAGGCTCACATCGGGTTTCTACCTCGTTTCTGCGCGACCAGAAATCTTGCTCGATGACGGCGCGGAGCGCTTCGGCGTCCTCAAAACGTTGATGCGATGCCCCCTTTGTATGACCAAACCAGTAGTATTCGTGATTGGCACGCGTCGCTCGTAGGGTTCGTAATATTGCTTGGAAACCGGCGACATCTGAATTTACGGCGAGCTTCTCAGAGACCTCGCATACAACGATGTCAAGCCCAGATTGTGCGAGCATCAGCCGCCAGCGTTCGCATGAGCCAGTATTTATGCCCACGTAGACCTTGCAATCGGCAAAATTTCGCCACAAAAGATCAATGTAGTAATCTCCAATAGCTAAGCCAACGTCTGTCTCTGGAACGTATGACGACAATAAGACGGCGTGGCGTGAATTCGATAATCTCTGCGTCGGATTGAATCGGTTCTGTCTTTTGTTGAGTTCCGAGCTAGCCATCATGGAATGAAACGCCGTGGGAGCGACATCCTCCCGCGCTAGCTGCTCCGGTTGACTCGGAAGACCGGCCGAATTCTTCGCAATTTGAAGCGCACGATGTAGGCGATCAAGATCGATTTCGCGCCCCGTTTCGGGTCCTCCTGCATTGGATGAGCAAAGAACGGTAATATTCTGACCTCTCAGTGCTGCGATGGACACTTGTACTTGGTTCACGGGGTTTAGGCAGACCACCGCAGTCTCGGCAGAACTGAATATCGCGTTGTGTAGCCCGGAGCCATCTTCGCCGGCGATTACCCGAGCCCGCGAGAAGATCGAGATTTGATCGTGCCATGCCAATTCTTCAGGGCTTAACACGGTGAAGCCCATTGCTTCGACCAGTTCGAGGACTTGTTCTTCGTTTGCGATTGACCGCGCGTAGCTCGTACTCACCCCACGGAACTTCTTTCGGGTGACGTAGACCAGTTCAAGCGAGTTTGTCCGGTTCTGCGTTGCCGCAATCACTTTAGGATGTGCGAGCAGCCAATCCACAAATTCATTCATGATTGAATGAAAGAAGTGATCGTTATGAGGCAGAGACGGAATTACTACGTTCTCAAGCAGTAAATTTTCCCGGTCAAGATCAAAATTGACTACTGTCGGAATTTCAAAATAATCCCGCATGATCTCGGCAGCAAATTTCGGGGTTCCGTTTGGTATAATGAAATTGGCCGACTTATTCACGCCGTAGATTTCTACGGCAATCCAAAGTCGAGGAAGTATATCAAGCAGCCAATGTCCGTAAATTTGGTAGGCATTGGATACGAAAGCGACAGAGAGGCCTTCGATTTTTCTTTTGGAAAGGTTGGCGTCGAGTTGCGGTTGCTGCCCACGATCCACGTCATGGCGAACGTATGCCGGAATCAGGTCGGGCTCGTCAACAAGACGACCATCCAGGTAAGCGAACCCAAGTCCTCTCACCTCACAGTCGCTCATGAGATAAATGCCGACAGAGCCGATGGTCGGGGCCATCGCAGCGAAGCCCCCGAACATGCCTTCCCGGTCGGGACCACCGACCAGTCGATGAAAATCCGCCGGCTTGGTTGGTGCGGGCGGTCGAAGCTCAACCTTGACGGCGCGATGCTTCTCGGACGACTGTTCGTTTCGGCGTACCGTCTCGATCGCACCGTAACGTTCTGGCTTCGTCATCACTCTGGGCCGCTCGTGTTGAGATCGGATACCAGGCGAACTTAGCGGTTCGGCCTCGATTTGGAAATAAAGCCGCCACGTCACGGCGGCGTCCTCTCCACGGCCGCTCATTCTTCGATGCGTGCCAGCGCCTTATCGAAACAATATTGTGATAGTGATGCAGCTGAATTCATTGCACGTAACTGTCAAAATCATTGGTTTCTAAAGGTATTTTTAGTTTAAATAATCACACGTTCAAGCTATTCGTCGGATATTGTCAAGATCGATAAAAAATCGGTAAAAATTATACGTCACATTTTTGCGGCGTTTCAAGCTTCAGCGCTCATTGCGTTGGCCAATCCCGATAGATCGATCACACCAACGAGCCGGATCACTCCATCTGTAGCTACGGTATAGCTCGTATCCCCTGCTACGTTATGCACGACGTACGCGTCGCCTGCAAAGACCACGGCGCCCGTGCCGTTTGGGCGGGTACCATTGGCTGAGGCAGCCGTGGCGGCAAGGTCGAGGGCGGCCTGGAGGGTGCCTGGGGTTCCCGTCGCCAGGGCTAGGGAGCCGCTCGCGCCGGTGGTCGTGAGGACGAGACGGTCCTGGCCGAGGGTGAAGTCGGTGATCGTCACGGGCGTGGGCGTAGCGGTGTCCATCCGCAGCGTGACCGTGTCGGAGCCCGTCCCCGTCGCGAGGGTGAAGCTCCCCTGCGCGAGGCTGCCGGGCGCGGCGGCCGCGAGGCTGAGGCTGTCGTTGCCGGAGCCGCCATGGATGGCGAAGGCGTTGGCCGCGTCGGCGCGCTCCACCGAAACCGCCACGGTGTCGTCGCCGCCGGTGGCGTAGACCGTCACGGCGCCCGAACCCGTGAACGCGATGGTGTCGTTGCCGCCGGCCGGGTCGGCGGCGGCGGTGTCGCCGTAGATCACCGTGGTGCCGGTGTTGTGAACCCGGATCCCGTCGCCGCCCTCACCGCCGAACAGGGAGGCCACGGTCCGGGTCTGGCCGGCATCGTACACGAGGGTGTCGGTTCCGGCGCCGCCGTAGACCGCCGCCACGGTGGTGGTGTCGAGGTCGGCGCCCGTCCCGACGGTGATGGAATCGTCGCCGCCATTGCCGAAGATCGTGACGCGGCCGCCGCCCGCGAACGCGATGGTGTCGGCCGCGTCCGTGGGGTCGGCCGCGCCCTGCCCGCCGAAGATGGCGGTGGCGGCGTCGGCCCCGGTGTTGAAGACCCGGATCGTGTCGGTGCCCTCCCCGCCGTAGATCGCCATCTTGGCGTCGAGGTTGCGGGTGTCGGCGACGCGGAGGGTGTCGTCGTCGCGCCCGCCGAAGACCGAGACGTAGCTCTGCGCATCGAAGGCGGCCGAGCCCTGCTGCAGGCTGTCGGCCCCGGCATTTCCGAAGACCCCCCAAGAGCCCTTGCCGCCGAACGTGATGGTGTCGGCCCCGTCGTTTGGGTCGGCAAAGCCGAAGCCGCCGAAGAGGATGTGCGTGCCGGGCGCCAGGGCCGGATCGACGACGTTGCTGATCGATCCGCCGCCGGCGCCACCGAGGATCAGGGCATTCGCCTTGCCGCTGCTCACCGCGACCCCATCGCCGCCGACGCGCACGTCGCCGTCGGCGAAGGCGAGGCCGGCCAAGCCCGCCGGGACGAGGCTCGTGCCGCCCACCGTGAGGGTTCGGCCCTCCGCGAAGGTCAGGGTCACCGAGCCACCCGCCTCCGTGGCGGCGACGAAGGTTCCGGGGCTCACCGCCAGGGTGACGGGCTCGTCGCGGGCAACCGTCATGGAGGCGGTCCCGTCGAAGACCCGGCCCGCCGGGCCGTAGAGTGCCCGAATGCCTTCGATGTCGGAGGCCTGCAGGTCGGCGACCGTGCGGTTCACGTAGGTGTTCATGATCGACGGCGTCGCGTCGGAGTGGCCGAGCCCGATGGCGTGGCCGATCTCGTGGACCGCGACGACGAAGAAGCTCACGTTGCTCTGACTGACGACGCCGCTTCCGCTGGCGTGCCACCCCTCGCCGCTGTCGAAGCGGATCGCGGCCGAGAGCATCTGGGGCCCGCGAAAGCTGTAGTTCGCGTCGCCGAGAACGTTGGACAGACCGTCGATGGCGGCAAAGCCGACGTCGATGGTGGCGCTCGCCACGGAGGCGACTTGGGTGAACCGGATGTTGGCGTAGGCCGACCAGTCCGCGAAGGCCCGGGTCAGCGTCTCGACGAAGGCGGCGGGCACGGTGGCATCCACCGCCCAGGTCACCGTCCCGCCCGTCGTCCCGAGGGTGGGCGAGCCGAATTTCGGCCCTTCGAGCACATAGTTCGACATCTCGTCCCGTCTCGCCTCAGGCCACGGCCCGAGCGGAGCGCGAGCGTGTATCCGACCATCGCGCAATCACCTCGGGCACGGTGGCGGCCGGGCCGGGCTTGGCGATGAGGTAACCCTGTCCCTCGTCGCACCCTTCAGCCTTGAGGCGATCGAACTGCGTCTGCGTTTCGATGCCTTCGCCGGTCGTGCGCATGCCGAGACTCGCGCCGAGCCCGATCACTGCCCGCACAATAAGGCCGGAATCGGAATCGGGCGTGATGTCGCGCACGAAGGACTGGTCGATCTTGATCTTGTCGAAGGGGAAACTGCGCAGGTAGCTCAGGGACGAGTAGCCGGTCCCGAAATCGTCCATGGCGATGCGCACGCCGAGGCGGCGCAGGGCGTGCAAGGTCGCCAGCGTCGCGACGTTGTCCTTGAGCAGGACCGATTCGGTGATCTCGAGTTCGAGGCGCGCCGGGGGAAGCCGGCTTGCGGTCAGAGCCTCGCGCACGGAGGCGACGACGATCTCGTCGCGGAACTGCACCGCCGAGACGTTGACCGCGACCTTGATGCCGTCGGGCCAGCGCATGGCCTCCTCGCAGGCGGTCTTCAGGCACCAGGCGCCGAGCGGCACGATGAGACCGATCTCCTCGGCGATCGTGATGAATTCGCCCGGGGAGACGAGGCCGCGCGTCGGATGAATCCAGCGCACCAGGGCTTCGAACCCGCCGATGCGCCCGGCCCGGAAATCGTAGATCGGCTGGTAGTGCAGCTGGAACTCGCCGTTGGCCAGGGCTTCGCGTAGGTCGAGTTCGAGGGCCCGCCGCGCCTGGAGGCGGATGTCCATGTCGATCTCGAAGAACCGCCACGTCCCCCGGCCATCGGCCTTGGCGCGGTACAGGGCGACATCGGCGTTCTTCAGGAGCTTGTCGCAGGTGGTGCCGTCGCCCGGTGCGAAGCAGATGCCGATGCTGACGCCGACGCTGACCTGATGCCCGTCGAGGGTGTAGGGTGCGCTGAGCACCTCGACGATGCGGCGGGCAAGGATCGTCGCATCGTCCGGGCGACGGATGTCGCAGAGGATGATGGCGAACTCGTCGCCGCCGAGGCGCGCCACCGTGTCGACCTCGCGCACGCAGGCGCTCAAGCGCTCGGCGACGGCACGCAGAAGCGCGTCGCCCACCGGATGCCCGAGAGTATCGTTGACCTCCTTGAACCGGTCGAGGTCGAGGCAGAGCACGGAGAATCGGCTGCCGCGTCCGAGATGGGCCAGGGCTTCGTCGATGCGTTCGACGAAGACCGAACGGTTCGGCAGGCCTGTTAGCACATCGTGACGGGCCATGAAGGCGATGCGCGCTTCCGCCTGACGACGCTCGGTCACATCCTCGTAGGTCGCAACGATCCCGCCGCCGGCGACGGCCTTGTGCGAGATCGCGATGATCCGGCCGTTCTTGAGATGCTTCAGATCCCTCCCCCGGATCGTCCCGACCTCGCTGCTCAGTGCGCTTTCCTGACCGAGGGCGGCGACGCCGCCCAGGGCGACGAGGGCCTCGTGCCGGAGGCCGAGGATCGCGGCATCCTGAGGCAGATCGAAGATCTCGCAATAGCGGCGGTTGACCACCGTCAGCCGCCCGTCGGCGTCGAACATGCACAGGCCATGCGACATGTTGTCGAGAGCCGTATCCAGGCGTAGGTTCGTCGAGACGAGGCGGGATTCCTGATCCTTGAGCAGGGTGATGTCGCTGAGTACGGCCATGAATCCGCCGTCCAGGGTCCGGCTTCGGCCGATCCGCAGCCAGCGGCCGTCGCCGAGGCGGTGCTCGCCGTGCTCGTCTGAGGGATGCAGCAAGGCGCGGGCGAGGTTGGCCGGGTCCGGGGATGCCGCGGCGAGCTGCGCCACGGTTGTGCCGGGCGGGAGCGAACCGGGCGCGACGCCGAGATACGATTCCGCTTGACCGTTGGTGAGGGTGACGCGCCCGTCCGCATCGACCACCACGATCCCCTCCTTCGAGGTTTCGAGCGCATCGGCGAGATGGGCTTCGGCAGTCAGGCGCTGGGCGACCTCCTGCTCCATGGCGCTTCGGATGTTGTCGCGCATCACGCCCATGGAGGCGAGGAGACGACCGACCTCGTCGGCGCTGCCGGCGGGAATGGCACCGCTGAGATCGCCCGCCGCGATGCGGGATGCGACCTGAGACGCGTCGGCGAGGGGACGGATGATGCGACGGCCCAAGGCATAGGAGACCGTCCCGGACAACAGGATGGCGATGAAGGTCCCGATGAGGTTGAGCATCGTCTCGCGCGCGACGACGGCCCGGGCCTCCTGCCGATAGGTGAAGCCATCGCCGGCGGTGTAGTTGATGAGGAGATCGAAGTTCTCTTCCGCCGCCACGGCGTGCCGATCGAGGGTCGCCCAAGCCATCGTCTGTCCCGGACCGTCCGAGAGTTTCAGGCGCGCGTCGAGCCATTCCTCGACGGCGCCCGCCACCGCGACGGCGGCCCGGCTCGCGCGGACCGACTGGGCCCGGTCCACGGCGATCTCGAGGCTTTCCGTGTAGGATTGTCGAAGGGCGGCGACGCGCTGATTAAGGGCGTTGCGCATGGCGACATCGGTTGTCGTCCAGCGGCGCGCATCCGCAGCACGCATCCCGGCGAAGTCCGCGGCGGCGGCGCGTGCATAGTTGATCGACATGAGCGAGTTGTCGAAGGTCCGGGTGACCAGTTCGTCCGCGCGCCGGATACTGGACGCGGCGGACAGGCCGAGGACCGCCGTGATCGTACTGGTGATGATGAACGCGACGGTGATGCGGCCACGGATGGTCCCGAGCATCTGCCCGACGCGTTCGAATGCGGCTCGGGGCGACCGGACGCGCCGGTGAGCAGAAGCGTTCGGAGGGGGACTCATCGACAGGTTTCCGGTCGCCGAAGTTACGAGTCTCGGCATGGAGACTGAAGGTCTGGCAGCCACAGGTTAAGGTCACCTTGCGAAGATCCGTTTCGCTTAAATTCTTAACCGCGTTTTTACCGCCCCCGTGGGAGTGTGCTGCTTCATTTTCCACTTCCCAATGCCCGTTTTTTCTAGCGGTTTGCCGCCTGCTTGATCGGAGACCTTATGCACGCACTGCTTCGCTTGGCTGCAATAACGGCCATGGTCGGCGTGGGGACGACTGCGATCGCGGTCACGGCCATCGGTGCGCGCGTCCATGAGGTGTCGCAGAAGGGGCGCGCCTTCCAGCCGGCCGCCCTCGTGATCAAGCGCGGCGAGACCGTACAAGTCCTCAACGACGACGCCGACCTACTCCATCACGCTTATGTCGATTCGCCCGAGTTCACCTTCGACTCCGGCGACCAGGAGCCCGGCGAGAAGGCCAGGATCGTGTTTCCCGTCGCCGGAACCTTTGCGGTTCTATGCGGCATCCATCCGAAGATGAAACTCACGGTGCAGGTCGATTGACGCCGAAGCCGACGCCTGAGGAAAGGCGCCGGCACGATGTCGTTCGGGCAGAGTCAGTGCTTCAGAGGATGGTCGATCCGTAGAGGACGGCGTGGGCGCCGTAATAGAGTCCGATGAAACCCGCGAGGGCAGCGGCGTAGCCCACCGGCATGATCACCAGGTTGCGCAGGCGTTGGGGGGCGGTCACGTTGTCGGCGGCGATGGCGACCATGGCGACGATGATCGGGGCGTGCCCGATGGCGTCGATCTTGCCGAACTCGAAGATTGCCGAGACGAAGGCTGCGGCCAGCAGGATCGCGGAAATCCGGCGCACGAGGGGTGTGCAGATCAGCGCGAAGGCGAGGACGAATTCCACCGCGCCGGCGGCCTTCATGAAGAACTCGCCGTCGAAACCCATGGTCATGGCCGGGTGCTCGATGAAGAGCGGGAAGGTCCAGTGGGGATAGGCCCACTTCTCGACGGACGCCCACATCAGGGTGATGGCGGCGGCGTAGCGCAGGACGTCGAGGGGGCGCAGGCCGAACAGATCGCGCTGGAAGGCCGTGAGGGCGAGATAGGCCGCGAACCCGAGGAAGACCGGATAATCGGCGAGGTGGAACGCGCCGTACTGGCTCGCCGCGATGACGAACAGGGCGACGATGCCGGCGGCCGAGAACGGCAGGGTGGCGCGCCACAGGAAACCCACCGCGATGGCTAGTTGCAGCCACGACAGCATCGGATTCGTGGTCGTGAGTTCAGGCGTCAGAATGATGCCGCCCAGGGCCCAGAGGGCGACGAAGAACCCACCGCCCACAGCCCGGAACATCAATTCGGTGTTCGCTCGCGCCCAGGCCGTGACCCGGTCGAGGGAACGGGTCAGGGCCGCGCCGAGAACGGTGCCCTCGAACAGGCCCCCCACCACGAGGGCGAGGATGGAGAGAGCCGCGAGCTTCTCGAAATTCTCGCACAGAACCGTCTCGAGACCGCGCGGTGCTCCGACGACGTCGTAGGCACAGAACCACTTCACGTGCGCCTCGGCCGCGCCGACGCCCGTCAGACTCAAACAAAATGCAGCCGTCCAGGCTGCCGGGCGCGGCAACCGTGCACTCGCAATACGCATGGAGGAACACCCTTGCGAACAATATGGGAAGTTGAAGGAAGGGCACGGGGGAGGTCGGCCCCGGCAAGAGCGAACTTACGTAGTTTCGATGGAGGGTGGAAGGATCTTGTTAACAAACATGACCCATTGGTTAACGCCGCCGCCGGTATTCGGTGGAAAATTGGCAAACGTTCCGGGGTGACTCGGAAACCATTCGTGACGATGCTTTTGGGAACGGAGCTTGGCCGTTAAGGTTCGGTAACCGGCCCTGGTTCAGCGTGTCGGGGTCGTGACAGCCGGAGACCCCTGCCGATGATCGCCATCCTGAGTGCCGCGAGCCTGTTCGCCGGGGGAGCCCTGTCCTACGCGTCCACCCGGACGCCCGACCGGACGGACCATTACGAACTGTGGAGCGGTCGCTTGTTGCTCGCGGGCCTCGTTCTGATCGGATCGGGTCTGCCGCTCGCGCGCTGACGTACGCTCACCCATGCTCTCCCGCCGGCGCGCGCTCACACAGGCATGGTCGTACCCGATGGGCCGATGCGAGGCTCGTGGGATCGATCCACGGCGGGCGGATCAGTTGCGGGGGGCAGGCTCGAACTTCGGGGCCGGGTCGGTGCTCGTCAGCGTCTTGAGGAAGGCGAGCAGATCGGCCTTTTCGGACGCCGTCAGGTTGAGGGGCCGGACATCGGCCGCCCGGCTCGGCCGATCGATGCCGCCGCGGTCGTAGAGGTCGATCACAGCTTCGAGGGTCGCCACCGAGCCGTCGTGCATATAGGGCGCGCGGATGGCGACATCCCGGAGGGTCGGCGTCTTGAAGGCGTAGCGCAGCATGCGCGACGACGGAAAGAAGGCGCCGCGTCCGATGTCCTCACCCTGACCGACGCCGATATCGTGGAACGATGCATCGGTGAAGGCCGGCCCGCTATGGCACTCGGCGCAGCGCGCCTTACCGGTGAAGAGCCGGAACCCGTCCTGGGCCCGGAGCGAGATCGCGCGCGCATCCCCGGCGATCCAGCGATCGAAGGCCGAGAGGCCGGGCTGGATCGTGCGCTGGTAGGTGGCCAGGGCCTGCTCGATGGTGGCGCGGGTGATCGCCCCATTGGGGAAGGCCGCTGCGAAGTCCTGTACGTAACCGGCGTCGCCGCGCAGGCGCTGGATCAGGACGCTTTCAGGCAAATTCATCACCACGGGCGAACTGATCGGCGTGAACGTGACGTTCTCCAGGGAGCGGAATTTTCCGTCCCAACCGAGAATTGGCGCCGTCGCCACGTGCAGCAGGGTCGGCGTCCGCAGCTTCATCGGCATGCCGACCTCGCCGATCCCGCGCGGCCGGTTCTCGCCCCACGCCTTCTGCGGATCGTGACACGAGGCGCAGGACATCGATCCGGCGCCGGACAGCATCGGATCGAAGAACAGGCGCTGGCCGAGGGCAGCCTTCTCGGGGCTGTACGGATTGAAGGCGGGGAAAACCACTGCCTCCCGGGTCTGGAACGCAGCGCGCGCATCCGCAGGGGCCGCAACGGCCTGGGCCGGCACGGGAATTGTGCCCGTCGCCTGATTCACCATATAGGCGGCCAGCGCCGCGACCGCGCAGGCACCGCCGACCTTCCAACGCATTGGAATCTCCTGAGCCCGCGATAGGCTACCGCGCGGAAGTAAACAAAACGTCTCCGGTTGGCCGCCAGCCGTTGTATCGGGGGCCGATCTCAGTCGAGCCCCAGCATCAGCCCGATGTTCTGGACCGCGGCACCGGACGCACCCTTGCCGAGATTGTCGAGGCGCGCGACGAGGACCGCGTGTCCATGGGCTTCGGCGCCGAACACTCGCAATTCGAGACGATCGGTGTCGTTGAGGTCTTCCGGCTCCAGGCGTTCGGCATGAGGCCCCGGGATCACCGTGACCAAGTCGGATCCGGCGTAGTAGGTTTGAAGCGCCGCCTCGAGGGCAGCCGCCCGCGGCTTGCCGGGGATCGTGTCGAGGTGGAGCGGGATGCTCACCAGCATGCCCTGGCGGAAATTGCCGACGGACGGAATGAAGATCGGCCGCCGGGTCAGTCCACCGTAGCGTTGCGTCTCCGGCAGGTGCTTGTGCGCGAAGCCGAGTCCGTAGAGCTGGAACGGCGCGCCCTCCCCCGCCTCGTAGGTCTCGATCATGCCCTTGCCGCCGCCGCTGTAGCCGCTGACCGCATTGATGCTCAGGGGCGTGTCGGAGGGAATCAGTCCGGCTTCCACCAGGGGCCGGATCAGCGCGATGGCGCCCGTGGGATAACAGCCGGGATTCGCCACCCGGCGGGATCGCCGGATCAGCGCAGGCTGGTCGGGGATGAGTTCGGCAAACCCGTAGGCCCAGGCCGGATCGACCCGGTGGGCGGTACTGGCATCGAGGATGCGCGGTCCGCCGCTCGGCATGGCATCGGCCAGCGCCACGGTCTCGCGCGCGGCGTCGTCGGGCAGGCACAGCACGACGAGGTCGACGGCTTCCATCAGCGCGCGCTTGACGGCGATGTCCTTCCGGCTCTCGTGCGGAATGCTCTTCAGGGCGACGCGGCCCTCGCGCTCCAGGCGTTCGCGGATGCCGAGACCGGTGGTGCCAGCCTCGCCGTCGATGAAGACCGTGGGTTTGTGCTCCGCGCCGCGCTCGCTCATTGCCGTCTCGTTCCTCACCGTCGGTCCGTCCGGTCCGTCGCCACGCGTGATGCGACTTGGCGGCCGCCTTGTCGAGGCGATGCTATCGCCGGGCCAAAGGACGGTTTCATGACAGTTGTGGATGCCCTGCCCTGCACGGAACGCAAGGCTGCCCATCCGGTTGGTTTTCGGAATCCAGTCATTCGGAATGCGACCATGTCCGCCACCGCCAAGAAGACCGATCCCGCCCTGTGGGAGAAGGTGAAGAAAGAGGTCACCGAATCCGACAAGGGCGGCAAGCCGGGCCAATGGTCGGCCCGCAAGGCTCAGGCCGCAACGAAAGCCTACAAGGACGCCGGCGGCGGCTATGCCGGCAAGAAATCGTCGGACAACCATCTCAAGGAGTGGACCGAGGAGGAGTGGGACACGAAATCCGGCAGGAAGAGCGGCGAGACCGGCGAGCGCTACTTGCCGAAGGCGGCCCGGGAAAAGCTGTCGGACGGCGAGTACGCCCGGTCGACGGAGAAGAAGCGCGCGGACTCGGCGAAAGGCCGGCAGCACTCGAAGCAGCCCGCCGACGTGGCGAAGAAGGCCGCGACGGCGCGTGACGCGGGCGGGCACACCAAGGCCGATCTCCTCGCGAAGGCTCGGGAGAAGAACATCCCCGGTCGCTCCAAGATGTCGAAGGACGAACTCGCGCGGGCGCTCCACGCCTGAGCCCGATTGCCGTACCGGGATGCGGCGCCTAGACCACGGGCGATTTCATCGCCCGCGGAAAGGCTCCTCACGTGTCGCGACCGGTGCGCTGCCGCCTCGACCCCGTCCATCAGATCGTGTCCGACGCGGCCGGGGCGTGGCGTGCTGTCGGCTCGGACCCCTACTTTCGCATCCTGCCCCCCGCCGGCCGGCGTCGCCATCGCGGCGGTTGGGTCCGCATCCGGGCCGACCTCGCTCCGCTGGGCCGTACCAAGCTCGTGCCGCTCCTCTATGTCGACGACGGCAAGGGATTTCGGGAAAGCCTGACCATTCCTCTCGAGCGGGGCGAGGCCGGGATCGACAACCTCGTGCGGCTGCCGCGCCGAGTGCGCGGCCTGCGTCTCGACCCCCTGAGCGGGGCCGGCGGATTCACCCTCGGCCATGTGACCTTCGACCACCTCGGCGTGCCGGCCGCCTACGCGGAGATCATCCGGCGTCTCGTGGCCCGTCTGCCGGCCGCCGAGCGTCCCCTCCCCCGCCTCGTCGCCCGCGTCGCGGAACTGATCCGGCGCCGCCCGGCCCGTGCCCTGTGGCGCGATTTCCTTGACAGCGCGAAGCCGCGCCCGGTGCCGGCCTCCTACGCCGCCTGGATCGAGGCGGTCGAGACGCCGAGTCGCCTGTCCGTGCCCGCCATGCGGGCGGCCATCACTGGGTTCGGGTTCGCACCACGCATCTCCATCGTCATGCCGGTCTACGACACACCGAAGGTCTGGCTCGAGGCCGCCATCGCCTCCGTGCGGGCGCAGGCCTACGAGAACTGGGAACTCTGCCTCTGCGACGACAATTCGCCGAGCGCGCACGTCTGGCCGATGCTGCAGGCCTTCGCCGACGCCGATCCCAGGATCAAGCTCCACCGGCGCCGGCACAACGGGCGCATCGCGGCGGCCTCCAACGACGCCATGGCCCTGGCGACGGGCGCGTACATGACGCTCATGGACCACGACGACGCGATCCCCGACAACGCGCTCTACGAGTTCGTCCGCGTCCTCAACGAGGACCCGAGCGTGGACTTCCTCTACTCCGACGAGGACAAGATCTCCGTCGAGGGCGTCCGCTACGATTTCTTCTTCAAGCCCGACTGGTCGCCCGAGGCCCTGGAGGCGTGCATGTACACGGCACACCTCGCCCTCTACCGCATGGACATCGTCGGGCGCATCGGCGGGTTCCGCGACGAGTGCAACGGAGCCCAGGATTACGACTTCGCACTGCGCTACACCGAACACGTCCGAAACGTCCGTCATGTGCCGAAGGTGCTCTACCATTGGCGCGCCATTCCGGGCTCCACCGCCCAGACCATGGACAACAAGGACTACGTCATCGCGGCGGCCGTGCGCGGTCTCGAAGACCGGGCGCGCCGCACCGGCACACTCGATCACGTCCGCCCCTCCCCCTATGCCGGCTGCTTCTTCCTGCGCCGCAAGATCGTCGGCGCGCCGCGCGTCTCCCTCGTGATCCCGAGCGCCGGGCGCGACAGTACCGTCGGCGGCCGCAGCGTCGATCTCCTGGCCGAATGTCTCGCCAGCATCCGCCGAACGAGCACCTACGGCGACATCGAAATCGTGGTCGTGGACAACGGCGACCTTCGCCCCGCGACCCTGGCGGCCCTGCAGCGGTACGACGCGCGGCGGATCACCTACGCGGAGCCCGGCTTCAACGTCGCGGCGAAGATGAACCTCGGGGCCAGCGTCGCCACGGGGGAAATCCTCGTGTTTCTCAACGACGACGTCGCGGTGATCACCCCCGACTGGATCGAAGCGATGCTGGCGCTGCTCCAGATCGACGGCGTCGGCGCGGTGGGACCGAAGCTGCTGTTCGAGACCGGCGAGATCCAGCACGCCGGCGTTTCCATCGTCGACGCCACGCCCGACCATGTCCGTCGCGGTTACCCCGGCGACGATCCCGGGCACTTCTTCTCGACGGTGGGCAACCGCAACTACCTCGCGGTGACGGGCGCGTGCCTGATGGTGCGGCAGGATGCGTTCGCGGGGCTCGGCGGCTTCGATGAGGCCTACGCCGTCAATTACAACGACATCGATCTGTGCCTTCGCCTGTGGGAGCAGGGCCGGCGGATCGTGTACTGCGCTCAGGCCGAACTCTACCATTACGAGAGCCGCAATCGCGCCCGCACCGTCGATCCGGCCGAGCACGAACGGTTTCGCACCCGCTGGGCGAGAAAGATCCCGCAGGATCCGTTCTACAGCCCGTGGTTCGAGGCGCTGCCGCCGACCTTCGAACTCGACCCGGCACGGTTCTGACTGCGTTTGGCCTTCGGCTGACGCGAAGGCTCGGTCCCGGACTCCCGAATTGCGAACCAGTCTAATTCGCGGTTCTGTTCGCCGGCTGGCGACGCGTGGCGTGCGTCCCGCCACCGGAAGTTCGGCATGCAGATACTTCAGACCCTGGGGGGCGATGCGACGGTCTGGCTGACCGGCGCCCTGCTCGTGATCTGCATGGGCCTATGGGCCACCGGTCGCGTGGCCGAGATCGTCACCGCCCTGCTGTTCTTCGCCATGGCGATGCTGTTCCGCCTGGCGCCCCCGAACGTGGTGTTCTCGGGCTTCGCCTCCTCCGCGTTCTGGCTCGTGCTTGGCGGCATGGTGGTGGGCCTCGCCATGACCCGTACCGGCCTCGGGGATCGTCTGGCGCGAAGCCTCTCGGGACATCTGTCGGGATCCTACACCGGCTTCATCGCAGGCCTCGTGGCGCTCGCCTTCGGGATCGCGTTCGTCATGCCGTCCAATCTCGGACGCGTCGCCCTGCTGGTCCCGGTGGTGCTCGCGCTGTGCGATGCCTACGGCCTCGGTCCCGGGCGGCCCGGACGCCACGGCGCGGTTCTGGCCGTCGGCGTCGCGACGCCGATCCTGTCCGCCGCGATCCTGCCGGCCAACGTGCCGAACCTCGTCATGGCCGGGACGGCCGAGGCCCAATACGGCCTGCACCTCGCCTACCTGCCCTACCTCCTCCTGCACGCCCCGGTGCTGGCCCTGGTAAAGGGCGCGATCCTGGTCGCCTGCATCGTTCGGCTGTTTCCGGATCGGCTCACCGCCGTGGATGCCGGTGCCCTCGCCGTCGCACCGATGACGCCGGAGGCGCGACGCCTCGCCGTCATTCTCCTCGCCACCCTCGGCTTCTGGGTCACGGACAGCCTGCACCACATCGCGCCGGCCTGGATCGGCCTCACGGCGGCGGTGATCTGCTTGATGCCGCGGATCGGCGTGATGCCGGCCGAAGCCTTCGCTTCCGTGAACCTGCGCACCTGCTTCTACGTCGCGGCGCTGCTCGGTCTCGTCGCCACGGTGAACGCCACCGGCCTCGGAGACAGCCTCGGCCACGCGCTCCTGGCCGTGGCGCCCCTGGCGCCCGACGCGCCCGCTTACAATTTCGGCATCCTGACCGGCATCAGCGCGGCTCTGGCCCTGGTGGTCACGGCCAACGGCGCACCGGCCCTCTACACCGCTCTGGCCGGCGAGATGTCGCGCGTCAGCGGCCTCGATCTCTACAGCGTGGTGATGATCCAGGTGATCGGCTACGCGACCCTGTTCCTGCCGTACCAGGCACCGCCCATCGTGGTGGCGATGGAGCTCGGCCGGGTGCCCCTGCGCGCCGCGACGAAGCTGACCCTTACGCTCGGGGTTGTATCGCTGCTCATCGTCGCACCGCTGGATTACCTCTGGTGGCGGGCCCTCGGGAGGTTGCCATGAGGGCTTCGCGCCCGACTTACGATCCGAGGACAATGTCGCCACTCCCGTTCCGCCGTCGCGGGTTGCGGATTGGCGCCGGGCCGCGGGCAGATTAGAGACAATCCAAAATCTTTTTGCACTGCAGCGCCAAGGCGGCGCCTCAACCCACCATCGAGGAATTCGGAACACGATGGCTCCCACCGTCCGACCCACGGTCACAGCACCCCTCTCGCCCCATCTCCAGATCTACCGGTGGACCTGGACCATGGCGATGTCGGTGTTCCACCGCATCACCGGCACGGCGCTGTACGGCGGCACCGCCCTCGTGGCGATCTGGCTCGTAGCCCTGGCGTCCGGCCCGGCGGCTTACGGCTGGGTGGCGTGGTTCTTCGGCTCCCTCATCGGGAAGCTCGTCCTGTTCGTCTACACCTGGATCCTGATGCACCACATGCTCGGGGGCCTGCGCCACTTCGTGTGGGATGTCGGCCACGGGTTCGACCGCGAGCGGCGGATGTGGCTGGCGCGCGGAACCCTCATCGCTTCCGTGATCGCCACCGTGGCGATCTGGGCCGTCGCCCTTCTCGTGCGCTGAGGACCGAACCCATGGCCGAGACCGCAAAGACTTCGCTCCGAACCGCCCGCTCCCGCGTGAAGGGACTCGGCGCCTCCGGGCACGGGGCCGGGCATTGGTGGCAGCAGCGCGTCACCGCCGCCGCCAACGTGCCGCTGATGATCGGCTTCATCGTCATCATCGCCCTGATGGCCGGGCGGCCCTACCCCGAGGCCGTCGCCCTCGTGTCGCATCCGGCCGCGGCCCTCATTCTCATCGGCGGCGTGATCTCGGTGACGCTGCACATGCGCATCGGGATGCAGGTCGTCATCGAGGATTACGTCCACGACAAGGGCCTGAAGTTCGCGGCCCTGTTCGCCAACACGACCTACGCCGTCGCCGTCGCGGTGGCGTGTCTCTACGCGATCCTGCGCGTGAGCCTCGCCCGCCTCGTCTGACCGCATCCGCAAACCGATAGGGACATCGTCCATGGCCAGCAACGGATCGAACGGCGCGCCCGCCTACACCATAAACGACCACACCTTCGACGTGGTCATCGTCGGAGCCGGCGGCGCGGGCCTGCGCGCCACGGTCGGCTGCAGCCAGGCGGGCCTGCGCACCGCCTGTATCTCGAAGGTGTTCCCGACCCGCTCGCACACGGTCGCGGCGCAGGGCGGCATCTCGGCCTCGCTCGGCAACATGGGCCCCGACGACTGGCGCTGGCACATGTACGACACCGTGAAGGGCTCGGACTGGCTCGGCGACCAGGACGCCATCGAGTACCTCGTCCGCAACGCGCCGGCCGCCGTCTACGAACTCGAGCACTGGGGCGTGCCCTTCTCCCGGACGGAAGAGGGCAAGATCTACCAGCGGCCCTTCGGCGGCATGACCACCGATTACGGCAAGGGTACCGCCCAGCGCACCTGCGCCGCCGCCGACCGCACCGGCCACGCCATGCTGCATACGCTCTACGGGCAGGCGGTGAAGAACAACACCAACTTCTTCATCGAGTACTTCGCCCTCGATCTCATCATGGATGAGGACGGTCGCTGCCTCGGCGTCATCGCCATCGACCAGGCCACCGGCGAGATTCACCGCTTCCGTGCCCAGCAGACGATCCTGGCCACGGGCGGCTACGGCCGCTCCTACTTCTCGGCCACCTCCGCCCACACCTGCACGGGCGATGGCAACGCCATGGTGCTGCGCGCCGGCCTGCCCCTGCAGGACATGGAGTTCGTGCAGTTCCACCCCACGGGTATCTACGGCGCCGGCTGCCTCATCACCGAGGGGGCCCGCGGCGAGGGCGGCTACCTGACGAATTCCGAGGGTGAGCGCTTCATGGAGCGCTACGCCCCCTCGGCGAAGGACCTGGCCTCCCGCGACGTGGTCTCGCGCTCCATGACCATGGAGATCCGGGCCGGTCGCGGCGTCGGCAAGGGCAACGATCACATCTACCTGCACCTCGACCACCTCGACCCGGCGATCCTTCACCAGCGCCTTCCGGGCATCTCGGAATCCGCCAAGATCTTCGCGGGCGTCGATGTCACCAAGGAGCCGATCCCGGTGCTGCCGACGGTGCACTACAACATGGGCGGCATCCCGACGAACTATCATGGCGAGGTGCTGACTCTGAAGAACGGCAACCCCGACACGGTGGTGCCGGGCCTGATGGCGCTCGGCGAGGCGGCCTGCGTCTCCGTTCACGGTGCCAACCGCCTGGGCTCGAACTCGCTCATCGACCTCGTGGTGTTCGGCCGGGCCGCCGGCCTGCGTTGCGCCGAGATCGTCGAGCCGGGCCGCCGCCAGATGGACCTGCCGAAGGACTCCGCCGACAAGGCCCTGAGCCGCCTCGACCGATTCCGTTATGCCGACGGCGGGACCCCGACCTCGGAGCTGCGCGCCGAGATGCAGAAGACTATGCAGAACAACTGCGCGGTGTTCCGCACGGGCGAAGTCTTGGAAGAGGGCAAGACCTTCATCCACAAGGTCGCCTCGGGCCTCGCCGACATTCACGTCAACGATCGCTCGCTGATCTGGAACACCGATCTGCTCGAGACCCTCGAATTCGACAACCTCATCGGCCAGGCCGTCGTCACCATGGAATCGGCGGCCAACCGCAAGGAGAGCCGCGGCGCCCACGCCCGCGAGGACTTCCCCGATCGCGACGACAAGGAGTGGATGAAGCACACCCTCGCGTGGATGGACGATACGTCGAAACAGGTGACCATCGATTACCGTCCGGTCCACACCTACACCATGTCGAACGAGATCCAGTACATCGAGCCGAAAGCGCGTGTGTATTGAGGAAGCAGTCGCAGACTTGCTTTCGATGATGATTCTCTTGAGACGGAATTAGGCACGCCAAATCATGGCTCAGTTCAATCTTCCCAAGAACTCTCAGATGACCGAGGGCAAGACTTGGCCCCGTCCGGTCGGCGCCAACAACCTACAGGAATTCCGGATCTATCGCTGGAACCCGGATGACGGGAAGAACCCGCGCGTCGACGTCTATCAGGTCGATCGCGACGATTGCGGACCGATGGTCCTCGACGCCCTGCTGTGGATCAAGAGCAAGGTCGACTCGACCCTGGTGTTCCGCCGCTCCTGCCGCGAGGGCATCTGCGGCTCCTGCGCCATGAACATCGAGGGCCAGAACGCGCTCGCCTGCACCATGGGCATCGACGAGTGCCAGGAGAACGCGAAGGGCAAGAAGACCGGCGCGGTGCGGATCTACCCGCTGCCGCACATGCCGGTGCTGAAGGACCTCGTCCCCGACCTGACGAATTTTTTTGCCCAGCACGCCTCCATCGAACCCTGGCTTCAGACCGAGACCCCGGCGCCGGAAGGCGAGTGGAAGCAGACCCCGGAGGACCGGGCCCAGCTCGATGGCCTCTACGAGTGCATCCTGTGCGCCTGCTGCACCACCTCATGCCCGAGCTATTGGTGGAACGGCGACCGCTTCCTCGGCCCGGCCGCCCTGCTCCAGGCCTACCGCTGGCTGATCGACAGCCGTGACGAGAACACCGGCGAGCGCCTCGACGCTCTGCACGACCCGTTCCGCCTGTACCGCTGCCACACGATCATGAACTGCGCCAACGCCTGCCCGAAGAGCCTGAACCCGGCCAAGGCGATCGCCGAGATCAAGAAGATGATGGTCGCCCGCGAAGTCTGAGGACTTCCGACCGAACCAAACGAAAAAGGGGCGCGCGGTGTGAACCGCGCGCCCCTTTTTCGTGGGCCGGCCAGCCTATTCGGCCGGCGCGGGATGGTGCGCCACGGGGGAGGCGACCTTGCTTTCGGGCTGGATGCCCTCCGTCGCGTCCTTGCGCCGGAACAGGCGCATCACGACGACGAAGAACACCGGCACGAACAGCACCGCCAGGATGGTCGCCGAGATCATGCCGCCCAGCACGCCCGTGCCGATGGCCTGCTGGCTCTTCGAGGCGGCACCGGTGGCGATGGCGAGCGGCACCACGCCGAGGATGAAAGCGAGCGACGTCATCACGATGGGGCGGAACCGCAGGGTCGAAGCCTCGATGGTGGCATCGACGAGGCTCTTGCCAGGCTTCCACAGGTCTTTGGCGAATTCCACGATGAGGATCGCGTTCTTCGCGGACAGTCCGATGATCGTGATGAGGCCGATCTTGAAGTAGACGTCGTTGGGGAGACCCCGGAGATACACCGCCGCCACGGACCCGATCACGCCAAGCGGGATCACGAGGAGGACGGAGAGCGGGATCGTCCAGCTCTCGTACAGGGCGGCGAGGCACAGGAACACGATGATCACCGACAGGGCGAGGAGCAGGCTCGCCTGGCTGCCGGCGAGCTTCTCCTGGAGCGATTGCCCGGTCCAGGTGTAGCCGAAGCCCTTGGGCAGCTGCTGCATCAGGCGTTCCATCTCGGCGATGGCGTCGCCCGAGGTGTAGCCCGGGTTCGGCTCGCCGGTGATGCGCACGGACTGGTAGCCGTTGAAGCCGACGATCTGGCTCGGTCCCATGCCCCACTTCAGATCGGCGAAGGAGGACATCGGCACCATCGCCCCCTGCGCGTTCTTCACGGCATAGCTCAGGAGGTCGGTGGCCTGCATGCGCTGGAGCTGCTCCGCCTGGACGTAGACGCGCTGCATCTTGCCCTGGTTCGGGAAGTCGTTGGTGTAGACCGAACCGAGGTTGACCTGGATCGTCGTATTGATGTCCTCGAACTTCACTCCGAGGGCGGCGGCCTTCTCCCGGTCGATGATCAGTTCCGCCTGGGGCGCCGGCGGCAGACCCTCGATCTTCATCTTCTGGAGGATCGGGCTCTTCCTGGCGAGCGACAGGAGCTGGGCTTCCGCCGCCGTGAGGGCGGAGTAGCCCCGCTGCGCCCGGTCCTGCAAGCGGAACGAGAAGCCCGCCGCGTTGCCGAGGTTGTCCACCGGGGGCGGCTCCTGGGCGTCGACGATGGCGTCGCGGTAGCCGGCGAGCGCCGTGTTCGTGCCCGCCACGAGGGCAGCGGCGGAACTCGACGCGTCGCGCTCGCTCCACGGCTTCAGCGTGACGAAGGCCTGACTCAGGTTCGCACCCTGGCCCGAGAACGAAAAGCCGTTGAGCATCGTCACCGTGGCGACGCCCGGCTGGGCCAGCAGATGTTCCTCGACCTTGCGGACCGCGGTCTGCGTGCGGTTGAACGAAGCGCCCGGGGGCGTCTGGATGTCGACGGTGAAGAAGCCCTGATCCTCGATGGGCAGGAAGCCTTCGGGCAGGCGCATGAAGGCGACGGCCACGCCCGCCAGCAGGGCGAGGTAGACCACCATGATCCGGCCGGACGCCTTGATGAACCAGGCGACGCCGCGTCCGTAGCGGGCGGTCTCCCGGTCGACGATGCGATTGAACCAGCCGAAGAACCCGCCCTTGGCGTGGGCATGGCCCTTCTCGACGGGCTTCAGCAGGGTCGCGCACAGGGCCGGGGTCAGGGACAGGGCGAGCAGCGCCGAAAAGCCGATGGAGGTCACCATGGCGATGGAGAACTGCCGGTAGATGATGCCGACCGAACCGGGGAAGAACGCCATCGGGATGAACACGGCCACCAGCACCAGGGTGATGCCGATGATGGCGCCGGTGATCTGCTCCATGGCCTTGGCGGTGGCTTCCTTCGGCGGCAGCCCCTCCTCGTTCATGATGCGCTCGACGTTCTCCACTACCACGATGGCGTCGTCGACGAGGATGCCGATGGCCAGCACCATGCCGAACATGGTCAGCACGTTGATGGAGAAGCCGGCGAGTAGCATCACCGTCACCGTTCCCAGGAGGGCGATGGGCACGACGATGGTGGGGATCAGGGTGTAGCGGATGTTCTGCAGGAACAGGAACATCACCACGAAGACGAGGATCACCGCCTCCACGAGGGTCATCAGGACCTTCTTGATCGAGGCCTGCACCGCCGGGGTGATGTCGTAGGGAATGTCCCACTTCAGGCCGGGCGGGAAGAACTGCGACAGCTCCTCCATCTTGGCGCGGATCGCCTGGGCGGTCTCGAGGGCGTTGCCGTCGGGGGCCAGGGTCACCGAGATGCCGGCCGCCTCGCCGCCGTTGAGCCGGGTCGAGAACTGGTAGGCGTCGCCGCCGAGTTCGATCCGCGAGACGTCGCGCAGGCGCACGTTCGAGCCGTCGGAATTCGCCCGCAGGACGATGGCGCCGAAATCCTCGACGGTGTTGAGCTGGCCCTTGACGATGATCGGGGCGAACACGGCGTTCTTCACCGGGCTCGGCTGGGCGCCGACGGCGCCCGAGGCGATCTGGACGTTCTGGGCGCGGATGGCGTCTGCCACGTCGTCGGGGCTGAGCGACAGGCCGCGCAGCTTGTCGGGATCGACCCAGACGCGAAGCGACCGCTCCGTCGAGTAGAGCGTCGCGCGTCCGACCCCCGGCACGCGCCGGATCTCGTTGATGACGTTGCGGATCAGGAAGTCGCCGAGCCCGATCTCGTCCATCTTCCCGTCGGTGGAGATGAGGGTGATGATGTTCAGGGTCGCGGCCGAGGCTTCCTCGACGAGGATGCCCTGCTGGCGCACCTCCGCCGGCAGGCGCGCCTCCACGCGCTTGAGGCGGTTCTGCACCTCGACGGAGGCGAGCGCCGGGTCCGTGCCCGGCTGGAAGGTCGCCGTGATGTTGATGGAGCCGAACGAATCCGTGGTGGATTCGAAGCTCATGATGTTGGCGGCGCCGTTGAGCTCATCCTCGATGAGCCGCGTCGTGCCGGTGTAGAGGCTTTCCACCGACGCGCCCGGGAAGGCCGTCGACAGGGCGATGGAGGGGGGCGCGATCACCGGATACTGCGCCACCGGCAGCATCGGAATCGAGAGCACGCCGCCCAGGATGATGAACAGGGCGACGACCCAGGCGAAGACCGGCCGGTCGATGAAGAAACGAGCCATGGGTCAGCGCACCTGCGCGGCGGAGCGGGGCGTGGGCTTGGCCTCCGGCTTCACCTCCGCTCTCGCGTCCACCTTGGGAGCCGGCTCGACCACATCGGTGTCGCGGGGCTTCGGCGTCGTGTCCGCCGAGACCGGATGGAGTTCGACGGTCTTCACTTGCTGACCGGCGGAGATCTTCTGCACGCCCTCGACGACCACGCGGTCGCCGACCTTCAGACCCTCGCGGACGATCCACTGGCTGTCGACCACGGGACCGACCTCGATGGGCTGGAGCATGACCTTGTCGTCCTCGCGCACGACCCAGACCTCGGGCTTGCCGTCGCTGGTGCGCTGGATCGCCTGCTGCGGAACGGCCAGGGCGTCGGAATCGATGCCCTGCTTGATGCGGGCGCGCACGTACATGCCGGGGAACAACTCGTCGTGCGGGTTGGGGAACTGAACGCGCAAGGTCACCTGCCCGGTGCTCGGATCGGCGGTGACGTCCGAGAACAGGAGCCGGCCGGCCGAGCCGTAGAGCGACCCGTCGTCCATGATGAGGTGCACGTTGGCGGTATCGCCGGACAGGCGCGAAAGCTCGCCGCTGGCGAGATCCCGGCGCAGCTTGTTCAGTTCGCCCACCGACTGGGTGATGTCGACGTAGATGGGATCGAGCTGTTGGATGGTGGCGAGGTTCGAGGTGGCACCCTGCTCCACCAGGGTTCCTTCCGTGAGGAGGGCCCGGCCGATGCGGCCCGAGATCGGAGCGCGGACATCGGTGTAGCCGAGGTTCAGCCGTGCCCGGTTGCGAGCGGCCTTGGCGCCTGCGACTTCGGCCTCGGCCTGCTTCAGGGCCGCGTAGGCGCTGTCGTACTGGGCCTGGCTCGCGGTCTGGCGCGTCAGGAGCTGCTCCAGGCGGTCGGCCTGCTGGCCGGCCAGGACCTGAGCGGCCTCCGTGCGCGCGAGCACCGCCTCGGCACTCTGCAATTCCACCTCGAACGGCGCCGGGTCGATCTTGTAGAGAATGTCGCCTTCCTTGACCAAGCTACCCTGCTCGAAGGTCCGCTTGATGACGAGGCCCGAGACCCGCGAGCGCACCTCGGCGATCCGCATGGGCGCGACGCGACCGGGAAGATCCCGCACGTAGGGAATCGGTTGCTCGCGCACGGTGACGATGCTCACCTCCGGCGGCGGGACGGGCACCGGCGCTGCCGCCTGCTGCTTCTGATTGCAAGCCGACAGGGTGACGAGGACGATGCCGACGGCAACGGAAGCCGGCCGAGCCCAGAACACGCGTAGGGAGGGGGACGTCACGATCACTTCGCTCCTGCGGAATTCGGTCGATGGGCGGCCGCCAGGGGCGGACCGCTCTCGCTGTGTTCAAAGGACCACGCCGGCCCGCCCCGTGGAACGGAGGGATCGCGCGGCAAGCGCCGGGCCACGGAGAGCACGCCCGGACGGAGAGATGCGCAGGGCATCGATGGGAACAGCGGCGGAGGGCCGGACGGCTTGGCTGTCATCAGGGCTGTCTGACGGACGATCTTGGCGATCCGACGACAACCCAACAATCGGGACGGACCTCGCCTCGGCCGCTAGCCTGGAGCACACGACACAAGAAACCGTGAAGGCGTGACCATCTCGACGTGCCCGACGAAGCTCACGATCGACGCTGGCTTCTTCGACCGGCCCCCGATGCGGCGATCGCTTCGTGCGATAGTCTCAGGCGCCAAGCCGTGGAGGCCGGTCCGGTGGATGATCGTCGCGGGTATCCGGCTTGCCGGCGCACGTGAGAGCAACGGCCGCCGAGGCGTGCGAAATCGGCAGCAGCCGGGGGCCGGCCACCACAAGGTCCTCGCGCAGGTCGTCGGCGTCATTGCCGACCCGTACCATCTTCGGAACGTCGGAGGAGGCCGCGCTGTCGCCGGAATCGTACGCGGAGTGCGCTGCGAAGGACGCCGCCGGCATCTTCGGTCCCGGGTCCGTCACGGACGGCCAGGAGATCAGGAGCATCACGATGAGATGGAGAAGGCACGGCAGGGCATAGAGACAATTCCGACCGGGCAGCGACCCAAGGGCGCGCCCGAGGGAGCGCGTCTCGTCTGCGCCCACGGGCGACTTCGGGTGCTGTGCGGGACCTCTCACACCACCAAGACTGGTGTTTCAGCGAGCGCGTGACAAGTTCCTGCGGCATTCTGCCGTCCTCCGCGCTTTCGCTACCATCCCGGTGGAGGCAGTCCCTCGGACGTTGCCGGGATCACACAGGGGTATCCCCATCGGTCTCGCACCCGTTGACCGGTCCATCCCGGGCGGCCAAGGCTCGGCCCCTCGATTTCGGGGATCGCGAATCCGAGGATTCACGGCCCCCGTTCGACCAACTGCCCATCGGACCCGGCGCCGCGCAGGCACGGGGCTCGCCTCGGCTGAAGGACCACATCATGCAGACGCGCTTCGCCGCATCCGCTTTCGCGATCGCCCTCACCCTCGCGACGGCGCCCGGTGCACAGGCCGGCAACCCGTTCGACAGCGGCCCCATCGCCGATTTCATGAACATCTTCCGCGAGCAGGCGATCCCGCGCGAGACGGTGGCGTGGAAGGGCGCGGAGAAGCCCGGCACGGTCGTGGTCTCGACGAGCCAGCGGCGCCTGTTCTACGTGCTCCCCGGCGGGCAGGCCGTGCGCTACGGCGTCGGCGTCGGGCGCCAGGGCTTCTCCTGGTCCGGCCAGAAGGCCGTCACCGCGAAGAAGGAATGGCCGGATTGGCGCCCCCCGGCCCAGATGCTGGCGCGCCGGCCGGACCTGCCACGCTTCATGGCCGGCGGCCAGGACAACCCCCTCGGGGCTCGCGCCATGTATCTTGGTTCCACGCTCTACCGCATCCACGGATCGAACGAACCCGAGACTATGGGCGCCGCGGTCTCGTCGGGCTGCATTCGCATGACCAATAAGGACGTCGTCGACCTCTACGACCGGGTGAAGGTCGGCACCAAGGTCGTCGTCCGCAACTGACCCCCTCCGGGCCGTTGCGCGCCGCGAGCTCGCGCGCACCGCCCGACTTCCCCTGCCCGCCTCTGGTCGGCTTGATCTGAACCAACCGCCAGAGGGCCTATGATCTTCGGTGTCGATCCCGGCCTGCTTGCGGGCCTGTTCGCCGTGGCGGTCGCGGCGGGCTGCGTCGACGCCATCGCGGGCGGTGGCGGGCTTCTCACCCTCCCGACGCTTCTGCTGGCCGGCCTCGATCCGGTGAGCGCCATCGCGACGAACAAGCTCCAGGGCTCGGCCGGTGCGGTTTCGTCCACCGTGGCATTCGCGCGGCGCGGCCTGATCCATTGGCCGGCAGCCTGGAAGATCGCCGTCTCGGCCGGGATCGCGTCCATTGCCGGTGCCCTGTGCGTCAGCCTGCTGCCCCGCCCCGTCCTCGATGCCGGCGTGCCGATCCTGCTCATCGGCATCGCCGTGTACTTCGCCACGGCCCGGCGCATGAGTGCCGAGGACGCCACGGCACGGATGACGCCGGCACTGTTCGCCCTGACCTGGGCGCCGGCGGTGGGCTTCTACGACGGGGTGTTCGGGCCCGGTGCCGGCGCGTTCTACATGATCGGGTTCGTGACCCTGCTGGGGCTCGGCGTGGTGCGGGCGACAGCCCACACCAAGCTCGCCAACGCGGCGAGCAACCTCGGCAGCCTCGCCCTGTTCGCGCTCGGGGGGCACGTTGTCTGGACGATCGGCCTCGTCATGGCCGTGGGCGCGATCCTGGGGGCGCAGATCGGCGCTCGCCTCGCCATCCGCCTCGGGGCGCGCCTGATCCGCCCGCTGCTGGTCACCATCGCATGCGCCATGGCGATCCGCCTGCTCTCCGACCCGGCGAACCCGCTTCGGCACGCCGTGGTCGGTCTCTTCGTCGGCCCCTGATCACCGGGGCAAAAGTCAGCGGGGCATGAACGCCCAGTAGTCGAGGTCGAGGATCACCGACGGATCGTAGCCTTCGCCGGTCTTGTCCGGGTGTGCGCCGCACGGCTGGTTCTTCGTCGCCACCGTGCGCAGGCGCAGGAGGCCGACATCGGACCGGCCCGGCAGTTCGGCCGTCTCCAGCACCTCGCTCCAGGCGTAGACCGTGTCTCCGGCGAACAGCGGAGCGACGTGGCGTCCGGCATTGATGCCAGCGAGCGCGAAGGCGTTGCCCAGGCCGTTGAAGCTGAGCGCACGGGCCAGCGAGATGACCACCCCGCCATAGATGAGCCGGCGGCCGAAGCGGGTGTCCTTCGCCGCGTACCCGTCGAAATGCACCTTGGCGGTGTTCTGGTAGAGGCGCGTGGCGATCTGGTGCTCGGCCTCCTCCACGGTCATGCCGTCGACGTGGTCGATCTTCTCACCCGCCACGTAGTCGCCGAAGCGGTGCGGCGAGCCGGCGAGTTCGAGATCGTAGGCGCCGACATCGAGGAGCGGCAGGGCGCCGGCGAGGTCGGCCGGGTTCACCACCTTGGCGAAGGTCGGCACGTGCTCCTGCTCGATCTTCGCCTCGGGGTCGCGCTTCTTCACGAGCACCCAGCGGCAATAGCTCAGCACGGTCTCGCCGTTGGCGTCCGATCCGGTGGAGCGGACGTAGACGACTCCCGTCTGGCGGTTGGAGCTCTCCTTGAGACCGATCACCTCCGAGACCGTCGAGAGGGTCTCGCCCGGATAGACCGGCCGGCGGAAGCCACCCTCGGCGTAGCCGAGGTTCGCGAGCGCGTTGAGCGAGATGTCCGGGACGGTCTTGCCGAACACCACGTGGAAGGTGAGCAGGTCGTCCAGCGGGCTCTGGGGATAGCCCAGCGCTTTGGCAAAGGCGTCGGACGCCTGCACGGCGAAACGCGGTCCATAGAGCGCCGTGTACAGGGCCACGTCGCCGGTGGTGACCGTGCGGGGGGTGGCATGGCGGATGGTCTCGCCGAGGCGATAATCCTCGAAGAAGCGGCCGGGATTGGTCTTCATGGGCGCGAATCGTCCTCGCATCGGGGTTCGCGGGAGGGCGCGCAGGTTGGCGCGCGCGCCTCCACGAGGCATCGGAGATCCGGGCTGTCCCACGGCGGCTCACCGACACGAGACGGCCCGGTATATGGAGCGCTCAGCGCACGTAGACCGTGGGCTGCACCGGCACGAATTCGTGGAGCAGGCGGCTTGCGAACAGAAGCAGCAGCACCAGCACGATGGGCGACAGGTCGACGCCGCCGAGGTTCGGCAGGATGTTGCGGATCGGCCGCAGCACCGGCTCGGTGAGCCGGTAGAGCACTTCGCCGATCTGGGAGACGATGGGATTGCGGACGTTCACGACGTTGAACGCCACCAGCCAGCTCAGGACGGCGCTGGCGATGAGCACGTAGATGTAGAGCTGGACGACGGTGTCGAAGAGCCAGATGAAGGCATTCATGCGCGGGATCGATGTCCTCGTGGTCCAGCGCCCCGGGCACGGGTCACGCGCACGCAAAGCAGCAGGATTTCCGGAATTGACAGGCCGGCGTGCGCACGCCTAAAAGGCCCGCACCCCGGAACGGGGCTGTAGCTCAGATGGGAGAGCGCCGCAATCGCACTGCGGAGGTCAGCGGTTCGATCCCGCTCAGCTCCACCACCACTTCCGGCTTGGAATTGGTGTGTGAGGTCAAGAGTTTATCAGGTCCATCGCCCTGAGTGGGTCCCGACGGGACCAGGGTGGTATCCGGACCAGATCCCCAACAATCCTGTGATGGTCGCCGCTCACGCGTGCTCCGTTTCACCCTCCCTCGCCAGGGGCAGGGTGATCTCGAACCGGGCGCCGCCGAGGCTCGACACGCCACCGGCCGCCGCGAGTTCGAGGGTGCCGCCCTGGGCGCGCAGGACCGCCTGGACGATACCCAGGCCCATGCCGGTGCCGCCCTCCACGCGGCGGGTGGTGAAGAACGGCTCGAGCACCCGCGCCCGATCCCGCTCGGCGATGCCCGTGCCGTCGTCGACGACATGGACGTGCAGATGCCCGGCCGTGGCCCTGGCGGTGATCTGCAGCACAGCCGCACCGTGACGAGTGGCGTTGTCGGCCAGATGCCCGAACACGATGCCGGCCTTCTCGTCGGATAGGCCCAGAGTCCACGCGTCGGCATTCTCGGTTCGAACATCGAGATCGGGAAACCTGCGGCGAAGGTCCGACACGATTGCGGCGAGCGACGCGATGCCGACGGCCCCCGGACGCTCCGCGCGGGCGAGTTCGCGCAGCCGCCCCAGCAGGGCGGATAGCCGCGCCGTGTCGGCGACGATGTTGTCGAGGAAGCGCCTCCGCTCCGCCGCGCTCATGGCTGCGCCGGGCTCGAGGCCATCGTCCCGCAGGAGTTCGGCCGCTCCCCGGATCGCCGTCAGCGGCGTCTTCAATTCGTGGGAGACGTGGCTCGCGAAGGTCGCGACGTAGTCGGATCGCTCCCGCAACTGCAAGGCCATGGCGTCGAGACTGAGTCCGAGGAGCGCGATCTCCCGCGTCCCGAACCGCGCATCGGGCTCCGGGTCGACGGGCGCTCCCTGACCGAGCGCGACGGCGCGGGCGACCAGCGCGTGGATCGGCCGGGCGATGGCGCGGGTGAAGATGAGAGCGATGCCGAGGGTGGCCACCAGCACCACGAGCACGGCCGTCGCGACCTTGCCCCCCTCTCCGTAGAGCTGGCGCATGACGTTGTTCGGCGTCCGCGAGGCGTAGACGGCTCCGGCGACGCGGCCATCCACGAGGATCGGCAGCGCAGTGAACACCCGCACGCTGGTGCCGCGGCTGAGGGAGTAGAGCGGCGGCACGGCGTGCTTCGAGACGCGGGCGCGCAACACGGCTCGGAAGCGGCCCCGCAGGGCATCGGCGACTTCCTCGACCCCGGCGAGGGAGCGGCCGACTTCATCGCCGCCCGCGATGATCGTCCCGTCCCGGTCGACGATCCGGAAGCCCGCGAGGGTTGTCGCCTTCACCCGCGCCAGCACGGGGGCGAGCCGCTCGCCGAGGGCCAGGGCGGTGGGACTCGCGGCCTTCGCGGCCTCCTGGGCGTCGGGCCGCTTGTCGAGGCTGTGGTCGACGGTGAGGTCGAGGGCCGGCTCGATGATCGGGAGCGATGCGTCCGGTGCCGCGGCGCCGAGCAGATCGGCCCGGGCCGGATCGGTTTCGAGGTCACGGGCGACGAGGGCGGCCACCACGGCGCTCTGGGCGATCAATTCGCCCTCGGTCTGGCGTACCAGTTGGTTCTCGTAGAGGCGCACGAAAGACAGGCCGAGGAGCGGCAGCGCCGCGACGGTCGCCAGCATCGTCAGGACGACGAGGCCGAGGGTCGGCCGCCATTTCCGGGAGCCACGGCGTGCGCTCACGACGGGGGCCTGCACGGGCCGAGCCGGAAACCGACGCCGTGTACGGTCTCGACGGCGTCGGAGCATCCGGCGACGGCGAGCTTCGCCCGGATGTTGCGGACGTGGCTGTCGATGGTCCGGTCCGAGACGTGGACGCGTCCGCCATGGGCCGCGTCCATGAGCTGATCGCGGGTGAGGACGATGCCGGGCCGGACCGCGAGACCCCGCAGGATCGCGAATTCCACCGCCGTCAGCTGCACGGCCGCTCCGGCGAAAGCGGCGGCGCGGCGCGGCGGGTCCAGCACGAGGCCGCCCCGCCGTAGGACGTCCGACTCCGTTGCCGCGATCGGGCGCTGCTCCATCCGGCGCAGGATGATCCCGACCCGGGCCACGAGTTCGCGTGGGCTGAAGGGCTTGGTGACGTAATCGTCGCCCCCGATCTCGAGGCCGAGCACCCGGTCGATCTCTTCGTCCCGGGATGACAGGAACAGGATCGGGACCTCCGAGGTTCGGCGTACGCGCCGGCACACTTCGAGGCCGTCGATCCCAGGCAGCCCGACATCGAGGACGACGAGGCGGGGCGCGTCCTCGGCGATCCGGGCGAGGGCCTCCTCCCCGTCGCCCGCGACCCACGTCACGTGCCCCGCCTTGCCGAGGGCGAAGCAGATCACCTCGCGGATGTGGGGGTCGTCGTCGACGACGAGAATACTGGGGGTCATCGCCTCGCTCATTTCAGCCGGGTCGCTTCGGTCGCGTATCACGGCGTGCCGGCGCCCCCGGGGGTGGGGGCGTACCGGTGCCCCTGTAGATAGCCCAGGAGGCGTCCGTCGCGGAACGTCCAGGCGCGCCAATCCGCCATCCGGCCGATCTGTGCCGCTGCGAGTTCGTTGCGCCAGGCGACCACACCGTTCTGCCGCGTTGTCTCATCCACGAGCCAGCGGTCGACGGCCGGGATCGCCTGGGGACCGAGGCTCAAGGCGTAGTACGCATCGAACGGCGTTCCCGCCCGTCGGCTGTGAGCGAGGTTGTAGTCGGCGACGAACCCGGCGACGTTGACGAAGGCGCAGGCGTAGAGGGTCGCGGCCAGGATCAGGCCATTGGCGGCGATCAGCCAGGTGTTCGTGCGACGCAGGGCGATGCGGGCGAGGATGAGGATCAGCCCGGCCCCGACCAGCCCCATCCACACGAAGGCGGCGGCGCGCGGCAGGGTGAGCGAGTAGGTCGCGACGTAGAGGTCGAGGCGCAGGAGCGCCGAGACCACGAGCAGCACGTTCTGTCCGATCCAGAGATAGACCAGGCCGCGGATCGTGCGGGACCCCTCGCCGGGACCGCCCGGACGGAGGGCCACGAGGACGAAGCCGGCGGCGAGCAGCGCCGTGAGAATCAGCGGGTAGGCCCCGCGATGGGCATAGGACGCGTAGGTGATGCCGGACGGTAGGGCGACGCCGCCCCAGAGGTAGGCGAGGTCGAGGCCGCTCTGGAGGGCGAACAGCAGGTTGAACAGGATCAGGCTGCGCAGGACGAGGGACGCGTCGATCCACCGGTTCAGACCCGTCGCAACCGTCGGGGGCAAAGCAGGGACGAAATTTCCAGGCCCCTGTCCACGAGCCATGACGCGGCGGGCGGTGACGAAGGCCCACGCCACCGAGAGCAGGATACCCCAGGCAAGCAGGCGCAGCGTATCGAGGTCGGCGGCGGGGATCGACCATTCCAGGTCCGCCAGCCACGCGTCGATGATCGGGTTGGCCGAGGCGAACAGGCTCGCGAAGAGGCAGCAGAGCAGCAGCGGCACGAGCCAGCCCAACAGCGAGGCCTGGAGGCGCTCCGTCAGGCGCCGCAGCGGGATCCGCTGCGAAATCGTGGCGAGATCCGGAATGAGGCGGAACGGCCCGACCACGAGGAGATTCCCGACCGTCAGCCCTGTGGATCGGACGCCCTGGCTGAATGCGCCTCGTATCCCCGCAGCGAACAGCGCCGTTCCGAAGATGCCGGACGTGACCGACAGGAGCCCGACACCCTCGACGAGAGGCAGCAACCCGGCAAGCAGGATCAGGATGGCGCCGCACCGGTCGCGCAGCGGGGCGCGCAAAGGATTGGCAACCGCCACGGCGAGGCCGAGGAGTCCGAGAAAGAGCGCGACGGAGATGCCGAGGTTGCGCTCATAGAGCAGCTGGTCGCCGACGATTGCGACGAGGGCGGCGAGGAGGAGCTTCGGGGCCGGATGCGCCACGGCGGGGGGTGCATCGGCCCAGAGGATGTCGGGGACGGACGAGGCGGGCGAGCGTATCTCAGCCATGGGCAGGATTCCCGGTGGGAGCCGCCGCGGGGCTGGCGCACCCACGACAGAGCCGCCGCGCCAGCCCCGGCGATCCGGAAGACCGGGCCGCCGGGATCGGACCCGTTCGTGCTCATCTGCGCAAGCTGAACCGGTACGGTGCAGCCCCGAGGGGCAGCCTGTGCAGCCGATCAGGAATCGCGTGCAGAATCTCTGCAGATCGTGCCCGGCCCGCTGGCGCGACGACACACTTTCGCAAGCGCCGTAGGCCTCCGTCAGATCTTCCGGCGCAGACGTGTCGCGAAAAAGCCGTCGAGGCCCCCCCGCTGCTCGGGGGTGGTGCCAGCGAGGTGCGAGGGCAGCGTGCGCAGGTCGCCCTGGGCGTCGATGGGCTCGGACAAGCCGCCGAGTTCTTCAGGGGTGACAGGCACGCGCTCGAACTCGTCGGTGCGCCTGAGGAAATCCCGTACCTGGCGCTCACCCTCCTCCGGCTCCAGGGAGCAGGTGCAGTAGACGATCCGGCCGCCGGGCTTCACCAGCATCGCGGCCCGGTCGAACAGGCGGCGCTGCAGGGCGGCAAGGCGCAGGATGTCGTTGCGGGCCTTGGTCCAAGCCACGTCCGGGTGCCGGCGTAGGGTGCCGGTCGCCGAACACGGCGCGTCGAGCAGCACGGCGTCGAACCCACCCGGCTCGTCCACTTCGAGGGCGTTGCCGACGCGAATCTCCGCCTCCAAGCCAAGGCGCCCGAGGTTTTCGCGCAGGCGTTCCAGGCGAGGGACGGACCGGTCGACGGCGAACACGTCCGCACCGGCTGCGGCGAGCTGCGCGGTCTTGCCCCCCGGCGCGGCGCAGAGATCCGCCACCCGCTCGCCGGATTTCACGGCGAGGAGCCGAGCGGGAATCGCCGCCGCGGCATCCTGCACCCACCACGCGCCCTCGGCGTAGCCGGGCAGGTCGGCGACGGGGGAGCGGATATCATGCAGGCGCACGCTGCCCGTCGGCAGCACGACGCCGCCGAGGCGGTCCGCCCATTCGGCCGCCGCGCCTTTCAGGGTGATGTCGAGGGACGCGCCCGCCAGATGGGAGGCGGCGATGGCCCGCGCCGTGTCCTCGCCGTAGGCGTCCCGCCAACGGCCGGCGAGCCAGGCCGGCGTGTTCTGCGCCAGGGGATCGCTCATCCCGGCCTGGATCTCGGCCCGCTCGCGCACGATCCGGCGCAGGACCGCGTTCACGAGGCCGGACAGGTGCAGGAGTTGCGGGTCGCCCTTGGCGATGCGGACGCCCAGATCGACGGCGGCGTGGTCCGGCACGTTGAGGTCGAGGATCTGGGCCGCCCCCGTCGCCAGCAGGGCAACGAGGCGCGGCTGGTCCTCCGGCAGGCCCTGCGACAGACGCGCGGCGAGGATCGTCCGCAGGAAGCCGAGGCGACGGAAGGTGGCGGTGGCGATGGCCCGGGCCAGGGCCGTGTCGGCGGCGTCGAGTTCGGCGTGTCGCCCGGCCTGGGCCAGGGCGTCCTCGAGGGCGAAGGCGTGGGTGTTCGCCAGGAGATCGGCCACGGCGCCGTGGGCGACTTGCCGGGCGGCGAGGCCCGCGACGGTGCGATCGATGGCCGTCGTCGGCCCCTCCGCATTGCGGCGTATCGCCATGAGTCCCACTTTCCCAACACGGTGCCCGGCCCGGCCGGGTATCTTCGAGACAGCCCTTTCACCCCTCACCGCCGAGATGCAAGTCGTGATGCCAGTTTTGCCGATGCAGGGAGAGCCGGAAACCCCGAATCCGGCGCCGCGCCCGCCCCTCTCCCCCGCTGCTCGCCGGGCCCTGGCCGAGGCCGAAGCGCGTCGGAAGGACATCGACGCGCGAGCCGCCGAGATCGCCGCCGCGCGCGAGCGCCAGGGCCGCGGCGGTCTGGAGCCGGTTCGCTACGACGATTGGGAAATCAAGGGCATCGCGGTCGACTTCTGAGCGATCCGGAAGGCCGGATCAGCGAACCACGTAGACCGGCGTACCGACGGAAACGCGGCTGTAGAGATCGACCACGTCCTGATTGTACATGCGGATGCAGCCATACGAGGCGTAGGAGCCGATGGAGTTCGGCCGGTTGGTGCCGTGGATGGCGTACTCCCCGCCCGAGAGGGTCAGGGCCGCCGAACCCATGGGGTTGTGGGGCGAGCCGCCGGCGATGACGTCGGGCAGGCGCGGGTTGTCGCGCTTGACCTCGCGGGGCGGCGACCAGGCCGGCTCCACGTACTTGCCGTCGATTTGGCGCGCGCCGGTCCATTGCTTGCCCGGCTTGCCCACGGCCACGGGGTAGCGGATCGCCGTCCCGTCGCCGTTGACGAGGTAGAGCCGGCGCTCGGCCGTGCGGACCACGACGGTGCCGGGACTCATGCCTTGGTCGAACGCCACGACTTCCCGTGCCGCGGCCGGCATCGCCGCGAGCGCACCGGCCACGGCCAGCACACCGAATACAACCTTTTCGAATCCGATCATGAATCTCGTCCCCGTCAGCTTGACTTTGCTGACGACGACAATCGACGGCCAAGGTTGCCGTTCCGCTTAACGCCTGCCAGCGCTGGGGGATAACTGCGAAGGACTTGCCGTCACGGTAAAGGATCGTTCCTGCCGTTTCGACGCGAAGCAACGGGCTCTCGCAAGGTTCGATCAACCTTGACGAATTCAGCGCTCGATAAGATCCGCCGCCGTCGCGATCCGATCCTGCCAGCCGTGGCGGACGAGTTCGGGATCGGCATGCTCTTCGACGGGGAACCCGACGCACAAGTAGGCGACGAGGTGCCAGGCGCAGGGCACGTCGAGGACCGTACACACGGTTTCGGGTTCCAGGATCGACACCCATCCCACCCCGAGGCCGTGGGCGCGAGCGGCGAGCCAGAACGTCTGCACGGCGCTCACCACCGAGTAGCGCAGCATCTCGGGCATGGTGGCCCGGCCGAGGCCGTGGCCTGTCTCGGTTCCCTCGTCGCAGAATACCGCGAGGTGCACCGGTGCTTCGGTGAGCCCGGCGAGTTTGAGGCGGATATAGGCGTCGCGCCGCTCGGCGGCGTAGTCCGTCGCCGCCGCCGCGTTGCAGCGCTCGAAGCTCGCCGTAACGGCTCCGCGCCGGGCCGGGTCCGCCACCCGGACGAACCGCCAAGGCTGACTGTTGCCAACCGACGGGCTCAGGGCCGCGAGATCGAGGCAGCGGCGCAGGACGGCGTCGTCCACCGGATCGGTTCGGAAGCGGCGCACGTCGCGGCGCCACGCGAACAGGTCCGCGAGGGTCTGACGGAAATCGGCATCGAAATGGACCACGACCGATCGTCCCACGGCAGAGTGCGTGGGTCCGTCATAGACCGGGCAACGGGAGGACGGGCGAAAAAAAGGCCGCGCTCCGGAGAGGCGGCCTGAAGTCCTTGGGTCTCGAAACCTCTGGAGTGTCGATTCGCGGAGGTCGGGCGGTACCCGAGCGCTGGGGAGCGTAAGTTTCGGGTACCGCGTCGACCGGCGGATGCGACGAGGTTCGGCAACAGGTCTGCCCTTCCAACGCGGCATGGGCAGGGCATCTTCGCGGCGGAATGGTGGTGGTGCGCCGGCGCACCGTACTGCGGCAAGTTCGGCATGGCATCGGGCGTGACGTCGGGTCCCGTCCGCTCTGCTGGTTTACCGCACTCCGATGATGGCGCCGCGACTCTTGCGGAAGCACCGACGCAGGACCATCATCGGGGTTTGGGCCAGCCGGAAACAGGAGCGACGATGAGCGAGCGGACAAGCGCCGAACCCAGATCGTCCGAGCCTGCGGCCCGGGTCATCCCTTTTCCCTCGGCACCCGTCCCTCCTCAGATCGCGTTCGACCGGGCGGAGTTGCGCGTGCTGTTCAATCTCTACGGCCGCATGGTGTCGGCGGGCGAGTGGCGCGACTACGCCCTCGACTTCCGGCGCGACAAGGCGGTGTTCTCGATCTACCGGCGCAGCTCCGAGATGCCCCTCTATCGAGTCGAGAAGGACCCCAAGCTCACCCGGCGCCAGGGCGCCTACGCGGTGTTGTCGGCGTCCGGGCTGGTGTTGAAGCGCGGCCAGGACCTCGCCCGCGTGCTCGCCGTGCTGGAACCGCCCCTGCGCGCCGTATAGGGGGCTGGAGGCCCGCAACAAAAAGGCCCCGGCGGTTACCCGCCGGGGCCTTTCTTATGCTTGGTCCATTCGACTTAGCGGCGGTCGCCGAGCAGCGAGAGCAGCATCTGGAACATGTTGATGAAGTCCAGGTACAGGGTCAGGGCGCCGTTGACGGACATCTTGGCCGCACCCTCGGCGTCGAGGCCGCTGTAAAGGAACATCTCCTTGAGCTTCTGCGTGTCGTAGGCGGTGAGGCCTGCGAAGATCAGCACACCGAGCACCGAGATCGCGAACTGCAGGGCCGACGAGGCCATGAAGATGTTGACCACCGACGCGATGATCAGGCCGATGAGGCCCATGATCAGGAACGAGCCCATGCCCGACAGGCTACGCTTCGTCGTGTAGCCGTAGAGGCTGAGTCCGCCGAAGGTGGCCGCTGTGATGAAGAAAACCCGCACCACGCTGGCGCCCGTGAAGACGAGAAGCAGCGACGACATGGACGCCCCCATCACCGCCGCGAAGGCGAAGAAGGTCATGCGGGCGGAGGCCGCCGACATGCGGTCCATACGCATGGAGAAGATGAAGATGAAGGCAAGGGGCGCCAGCATGATCACCCACTTGAGCGGGCTCGTGTAGAGAAGCTGACCGAACGGGGTCAGGGCTACGCGGCCCGTCGCCGTCTGCGCGACGGCGGCCATGTTGAGGCCGAGCGCCACGAGACCGGAGATCCCGAGGCCGATGACCATGTTGTTGTAGACGCCGAGCATGAAGGTACGCAGGCCCTGGTCGATATCGACCTGGGTGCCGGCATACCCTGTCGGCTGGGCGCCGACCCGAAAGGGGCTGTTGTCGAATGCCATGGGAGTTTCCTTTGGAAGCTCTCTCAGCGTGTGATTTCAGGAAGGAGGCTCACGCACGGGACCTCTGGCACCATGAGTGCCTCGGACACAAATATGTTCCGTCCTCCCGCTTCGCACAAGAGGCCGGCTGAGCTTCACCCATGGGAATCTCGACCCCCGGGGGGCTGATTTTATTTGCGTTTTTCGGGATTAAAACCAAGCTCGTCAGAACTGTCGTAGGTAGGGCGCCGGCTTCTGCCCGAGGATGCGCCAGGTGCCGGCAAGCCCGAGCACGACGGCGAACACCACGGCGAGTGCGGCCGCGACGAGCGCGCCCGTAAGGTCGAGGGTGAATTCGAGCTTCATCACCCGGGTGACGATGACCCAACCGGCGAGCGTACCGGCCAGCAGCCCGAACACCGCCGTGGCGAAACCGAGCGCTCCGTATTCCAGAGTGTAGGCGGCGAGCAGGCGCCCGCGGGTGGCACCGAGGGTCTTCAGGACGACGGCGTCGTAGAGCCGGGCGCGGTGGCCGGCCGCGAGGGCGCCGGCGAGGACGAACAGGCTCGCCACCACGGCAATGCCGCTGGCGCCGCGAATGGCGAGCACGAGCTTGCCCACGACATCGTTGACCGCCTCCAGGGCCTCCTTGACCCGGATGCTGGTCACCGACGGGTAGGCGCGCGCGACATCGCGCAGGATGATTGCCTCGGCCTTCATGTCCGGACCACCCGCCAGGGTGAGGGTGGCGAGGTCCGAGTGCGGCGCGCCCCGGAAGGTGCCGGGCGAGAACACCATGACGAAGTTGATGCCGAGGGACCGCCACTCGACCTTGCGCAGGTTCGCGACCTTGGCCGTCAGAGTCCGGCCCAACACGTTGACCGTGACGGTGCCGCCGACGGCGAGGTTGAGGCTGCGGGCGAGTTCGGCGTCGAAAGAGACCAGCGGCGTGCGGGCATCCTCGGCATTCCACCAGGTTCCGGCGACGAGGCGGGAGCCTTCCGGGATATCCTCCGCGTAGGTGATGCCCCGGTCGCCGTCGAGAACCCAGGCGGCGTCCTCCGGCGGCTTGATCGATGCGGCGGGGACGCCGTCGATGGCGGTGATGCGCCCGCGCATCATCGGCACGCGCTCGATCTTGGCCCCCGGTGCCTGGGTTCCGAGGAAGGCGTGGAAACCCTCCGAATCGGCCGCTGGAATGTCGAGGAAGAACAGGTTCGGGGCCCGCGCCGGCAAAGAGTTGCTGAGGGTGTTGCGGACATTGGCGTCGATGAGGCTCAGGGTGACGAGCAGCGTCACCCCGAGTCCGAGGGACAGGACGATGGCGGGCGTGAGCGCGCCGGGCCGGTGCAGGTTGGCGAGCGCCATCCGGGGCGCGGCCGAGCGCGGGCGCGGCAAACGCCGGGCCAGCGCCATCAGACCGAAGGCGACGATGCGCAGGAGGCCGAACGCGATGGCGGCCGCGGCGATGAAGATGAGGGCGAGGCGCCGGTCGAAGGCCGTGGCGAGTGCCAGCCCGACGAGTCCCGCGAGGGCCGCAGCGAGGATCAGCTTGTAACGCCGGCGTGTCTTCACCGAGCCGGGATCGACCACGTCGCGGAACAGCCCGGAGACCGGGATATCGTGGGCGCGACCCAGGGGCAGGATCGCGAAGGCGAGTGCGGTCAGCAGACCATAGGCGGCCGCGAGCACGAGTTCGCCCGGCGCCAGAGTGGGGTTGAGGGGCAGTGGCAAGGACGTGTGGAACAGGGCATCGATGACGAAGGGAAGACCCGCGCCGAGGCCGAGGCCGATGGCTGTGCCGAGGCCGGCGATGAGCATCACCTGGGTCAGGTACAGGGCGACCACCTGCCCGCCCGGCGCACCGACGCTCTTGAGGGTGGCGATGGAACCGCGCTTGCGCTCGACGAAGGCCGCCACCGCGTTGGCGACACCGACACCGCCGACGATGAGGGCGGTGAGACCCACCAGGGTGAGGAACTGGGTGAAGCGCTCGATGCTCTTGGCGAAACGCGGATCGGCGTTGGACCGCGCCCGCATCTCCCAGCCGGCCTCGGGCGCGGCGGCCGCGATGGCGGCGGCCCGGCGCTCGATGTCGGCATCGCTCGCGTCCGGCAACTGAAGGCGGTAGCTCCACCGGTTGAGGCTGCCTGGCTGGATCAGGCCCGTGGCATCGAGGGCCGCGCGGGAGACCAGCATCCGGGGGCCGAAGCCGATACCGTTGGCGATGCGGTCCGGCTCGGAAATCAGGGTCGCACGGAGCACGATGGGCGTTCCCGCCACGGTGATACGGTCGCCGATCTTGAGGTCGAGGCGGGTGAGCAGCACCGGATCGACCACGGCGCCGTAGGCCCCCTCCCCCTGGGCCACCAGGCTGGCCAGGGGAGCGACTGGATCTGTGACGAGTTCCCCGGTGGCCGGGTAGTCGTCGTCGACGGCCTTGAGTTCGACCAACGCCGCGCCCTTGTCGCCGGCGAGCGCCATGGCCCGCAGCGTCGTCACCACGCTGACGCGGCCCTGTGCTGTCAACGCGTCGCGCTCGGCCGGCGTCGCCTCGCGGTTGATCAAGCTGTAGGTCAGATCCCCGCCGAGGATCCGCGCGCCCTCGCGCCCGAGCCCGTCCGTGAGAGACCGGGCGATGGAGGCGACGCCCGCGATGGCGGCGACACCGAGCGCGATACAGGCGAGGAACACGGCAAAGCCCGCGAGACCGCCACGCAATTCGCGCAGTGCGAGCCGCAGGGTCAGAGGAAAGGCCAAGCCGGAATTGCGCTTCGCGGGCTGCGCGGGGACGAGGGTTCCGTGCATGGTCAGGCCGCCAGGGCCGCTTCGACCCGGCCGGAGCGCAGGCTCACGGTCCGGTCGCACAGTCGGGCCAGGCCCGGATCGTGGGTGACGATGACCAGGGTGGCGCCCCGGTCGCGCTTCAGGGCGAACAGCAGGTCGACGATCTGGCGGCCGGTCGCCTCGTCGAGGTTGCCCGTGGGTTCGTCGGCGACGAGGATCGCGGGGTCCGGCGCGATGGCGCGGGCAATGGCGACGCGCTGCTGCTCGCCGCCCGAGAGCTGCGCCGGGTAATGGTGAAGCCGGTGGCCAAGGCCGACCGCCTCGAGTTCGGCCTTGGCGCGTGCATGGGCGTCCGGCTTGTCGGCCAGTTCGAGGGGCAGGGCCACGTTCTCCAGGGCCGTCATCGTGGGAACGAGGTGGAAGGCCTGGAACACGATGCCGATGCGCCGGCCGCGAAACCGCGCCAGGGCGTCCTCGTCGAGCCGTCCGAGATCGGTGCCCTCCACCACGATGGAGCCGGAATCCGGCCGTTCGAGGCCCGCCATCACCATGAGAAGGGTCGACTTGCCGGAACCCGAGGGACCGACGAGGCCCACCGCCTCGCCCTTTGCGACATCGAGGGAGATGCCGCGCAGGACATGGACGCGCGCCGCGCCGCGTCCGAGGCTGAGATCGAGGTCAGCCAGTGAAATGGCATGGGCGATGGCGTGCGGGTCGCGGACGGGGTCGGCCTTGCCGGACATCGATGGGAAACCGATCTGTAGGGAGTTGGGGTCGAAAGCGTCAGGGTCGAGGTTCATCCGGAATGCGTCGGTGCTCATTGTCACGTACCACCGAAATGGCTCCCGGAGCCGAGCGGTCACGTTTCGCCGATATGGTCCGTTGGGTCGCGCGGCGCCACATCCGCCCTCTGCAGGTCGTCCTGATGACACTCTTTGCCGCACTCGGACTGGCTGGAGCCCCGGCACGGACCGCCCCGGCCGAGCGGCCCGTCACTCTCGTGGCGTTCGGCGACAGTCTCACGGCAGGCTACCGGCTGCCCGGCTCGGCCGCGTTTCCCGCCGTGCTGGAGCGGGCGTTGCAGGCCAAGGGCCGCGCCGTCACCGTCGCCAATGCAGGGGTCTCCGGCGACACCACCACAGGCGGTCTCGATCGCCTCGACTGGTCCGTGCCCGACGGAACTGATGGGGTGATCCTGGAGCTCGGCGCCAACGACATGCTGCGCGGCACCGACCCGGCCGTGACCCGCAAGGCCCTGGAGACCATCATCACGCGGCTGAGGGCGCGCAACATTCCGGTGATGCTCGCGGGCATGCGGGCCTCGCCGAATCTCGGGCCGGACTACGTCGCGCGCTTCGACGCGATCTATCTGGACCTCGCCCGGGATCACGGTCTCGTCCTTTACCCGTTCTTCCTTGCCGGCATCGCCGGCGACAAGGCCTACAACCTTGAGGACAAGCTCCACCCCAACGCGAAGGGTGTCGAGACCATCGTCACCGGCATCCTGCCGAGCGTCGAGACCTTTCTCGACCGGGTACAGGCCGCGGGCCGCTGATGCCGCGGCTGTTCACCGGTCTGGAAATCCCGGCCGACATCGCCGAAACGCTGGCCCTGCGGCGCGCCGCCCTGCCGGGCTCACGCTGGATCGAGCCGGGCGACTATCACATCACCCTTCGGTTCCTTGGCGACGTGGACGAGACCGTGGCGGAAGCCTTCCACGATGGCCTCGTCGAAGCCCGGGCGCGCCCGCCCCTCGATCTCGTCCTCGATGGGCTCGGGGTGTTCGGGGGCGCGAAACCCCGTTCGATCCTGGCGAATGTCGCAGCGAATCCGGACCTTGCTGAACTTCAGGCCGAGCATGAACGAATCGCCCGGGATGCGGATGCAGCGCCCGACACCCGGCGGTTTACGCCACACGTGACATTGGCTCGCCTCAACCGGCAGGCGGATGCGTTCGCGGTGGCGCAGTATCTGACGGAAACGGGCGGTTTCCCGCCCCTTCGCTTCACCGTGAAGCGGGTGGCTCTGTTCTCGGCCCGCGCCTCCAAGGGCGGCGGACCCTACCTCGTTGAGGCGGCCTACCCCCTCGACGGATGATCGTCCGGCCGGTCAGGCCGGGCGGGGTGTCGCCAGCACCTTATCGATGCGTCGGCCATCCATGTCGACCACTTCGAATCGCCAGCCATGGGCTTCGAAATGATCGCCGGCCGACGGAATGCGCCCGAGCTGGAAGATCACGAAGCCCGCCAGGGTGGCGAAATCCTCTGTGTCCGGGTGTTCGGCGAAGGCAAGCCGCTCGAAAGCCTGCCCTGCCGGCATCATCCCGTCGATGAGGAGCGAGCCGTCCTCGCGCTCGACCACCGCCGGCTCGTCGCCGATCTCCGGGATGTCGCCCGCGATGGCCTCCAGGAGGTCGGTCTGCGTGACGATGCCCTCCAGGCTGCCGTACTCGTCCACCACGATGGCCATGCGGACGGGCTGGGCCTGGAAGATCTCCAGGACCGCCAGGATCGACAGGCTCTCGTGCACCACGATGGGCGCCTGGGTCGCGGCCAGAACGTCGATGGCGTTCCCATCGAGAACCTGATTGAGGAGGTCCTGCTTGCGCACCACACCGACGATCTCGTCGACCTGCGTTCGGCTGACCACGATCTGGGCATGATCGCACTCGCGCACGGCCTTCAGGATCGCCTCGCGGTCGTCGTCGGCATCGACCCATTCGACCTCGTGACGGGGGGTGATGATGTCCCGCACCTTGCGCTCGCCGATGGAGAAGATACGCTCCACCGCCTCCTGCTGCGCCTCGCGGATGAGGCCCGCCTCCTGGCTCGCCTGGATCAGGAGGTTCAGTTCCGCCGTCGAATGCAGCGACCCCTCGCCATGCCCGGCCTTGAGGCCGCACAGGCGCACGACGCCGTTGCCGAGCCCGTTGAGGAACAGGATCGCCGGACGGAAGATGAACAGGAACAGGCTGAGGGGCCGCACCACGGCCAGCGCCGTGCGCTCGCTGCGCTGAAGGGCGAGGCTCTTCGGAGCGAGTTCGCCGAGAACGATGTGCAGCGCGGTGATGATGACGAACGAGATCGCGACCGCGATGGTGTGGGCGGCCACCGCGCTTACGGAGTCCGGCAGCCAGAACAGAGCGGGTTCGATGAGGTGGGCCAACGCCGGCTCGCCGACCCAGCCGAGCGCCAGGGACGAGATGGTGATGCCGAGCTGCGTCGCGGCCAGATGCGCATCGAGCTGATCGGTGGCGCGCTGCAGGGCGGTGGCGTTGGTCCGGCGCTCGGTGACCAGTTCAGTCACCCTGCTCCTGCGGACGGAAACGAGGGCGAACTCGGCGGCCACGAAGAACCCGTTGGCCAGCACGAGGACGAGGACGGCAACAAGGCCGAGGCCGGTTGCCCACACTTGATCGGAAATCGTCGTCTCCACCGCTCGGGTCGTGGCGGGAGATCTAACAGTTGTGCCGCACGGGGCCAATCGCCCCGGACAGTCCACCCGCAGCAATATGAGGCACGGTAGTTCCCCCCGGGTGCCGACCCTACAGTCGGCGCAGTGCCACGGTCTCGATGCGGTGGCTGGCGCCCTTGGCGAGGATCAGGCTCGCACGCTGGCGGGTCGGAAGGATATTGTCGCGGAGATTCGGCAAATTGATGGTCGTCCAGAGATTGTCGGCGATCTCCAGGGCTTCGGCCTCCGTAACCTCGGCGTAGCGCCGGAAGTAGGACAGTGGATCGCGGAACGCGGTCTGGCGTAGGCGCAGGAAGCGGTTGACGTACCAGCGGTGGAGGTCGTCCTCGTGGCCGTCGAGGTAGATCGAGAAGTCGAAGAAGTCGGAGACGAACGGAATCGCGGTGCCGTCGCGGGGCAGGCGCGCCGGTTGGAGGACGTTGAGGCCCTCGACGATGAGGATGTCGGGGGATTCCACAACCCGTTCCTCGCCCGGTACGACGTCATAGACGAGGTGCGAGTAGAGCGGGGCGGCGACACGTTTCTTGCCCGCCTTGATGTCCGTGAGGAAGCGCAGGAGTGCTGCGGTGTCGTAGCTCTCCGGGAAGCCCTTGCGCTCCATGGCGCCCATGGCCTTCAGCTCGGCGTTGGGCAGCAGGAAGCCGTCGGTGGTGATGAGGTCGACCTTCGGCGTATTGGGCCAGCGTGCCAGCAGGGCTTTCAGCACCCGGGCGGTGGTGGACTTGCCGACCGCGACCGAACCGGCGACCCCGATGATGTACGGGACCTTGGCCTCGCGCTCGGCCATGAGGAAGCGCTGGGTCGCCTTGAACAGGCCTTGCGTCGCCGCGACGTAGAGGGAGAGCAGGCGCGACAGCGGCAGGTAGATCGCCTCGACCTCCTCCACCGAGATCGGATCGTTGAGGGATTGCAGGCGCGTCACGTCCTCGGCGGTGAGTGTGAGGGGCGTGTCGGCGCGCAGCTGCGCCCATTCCTCGCGGGTGAAGAGGCGGTAGGGCGAGAGCCGCTCGGGACCGAAGCCGGTGACGGGGTCCTGCCCAACGGCCGGATCACGCTCCGGCGAGGGCCCCACGGCAGCATTCTCGCTCACGTGTGCCTCCGGGCCGCCTTCTCGGCGATCCCGCTCTGTGCGGTGCGCCGTTCCAGCTCGGCCATGACTTCTTCGAGGGCGACGCCACCGGCCCGCAGCAGCACGACGAGGTGATAGAGCACGTCCGCCGCCTCGCTCACGAGACCGGCGTGGTCGCCCTGCACCGCAGCGATGGCCGCCTCGACGGCTTCCTCACCGAGTTTCTTGGCGGGCTTGGCCGGCCCGCCGGCGAGGAGCTTGGCGGTGTAGGATTGGTCGGCCGGGGCCGCGGCGCGGGCCGCGACGAGGGCGTCCAGATCGGCGAGGGTGAACTGGGTCATACGGTCCTGGATTCCGGCGGGCCGGACTTATCGTTCCACCCGACGGCGGGCGGTTGCATTCCTGATCATGCGGCAAGAGCCGCTTCCAGGCCTCGCGTCAAGCGTCGCGGCGCATGGAAAGACCTGCCGCCGCCATATGGGCCTTGGCCTCACCGACGCTGTGCTGCCCGAAATGGAAGATCGAAGCGGCCAGGACCGCGCTGGCATGGCCGTCGCGCACTCCGGCCACGAGGTCATCGAGGCTGCCGACGCCGCCGGACGCGATCACCGGCACGCTCACGGCATCCGCGATGGCACGGGTCAGGGCGAGATCGTAGCCCGAGCGCATCCCATCGCGGTCCATGGAGGTGACTAGGAGTTCGCCGGCCCCGAGGGCCGTCACCGTGCGGGCGAACGCGATGGCGTCGAGCCCCGTGGGCTTGCGGCCGCCATGGGTGAAGATCTGCCAGGCGTCGGGTTCGCCTGGAGCCGACGTACGCTTGGCGTCGATGGCGACGACGATGCACTGGCTGCCGAATTTTTCCGCCCCGCGTGCGACGAAATCGGGGTCGTTGACGGCGGCCGTGTTGATGGAGACTTTGTCGGCCCCGGCCAGCAGCAGGGTGCGGATGTCGGTCACCGTGCGGATGCCGCCGCCGACGGTGAGGGGCATGAAGCAGGCTTCGGCCGTGCGGCTGACGACGTCGAGGAGCGTGCCCCGATCCTCGTGGCTCGCGGTGATGTCGAGGAAGCAGAGCTCGTCGGCTCCGGCCGCATCATAGGCCTTCGCCGCTTCGACGGGATCGCCGGCGTCGCGCAGTTCGAGGAACTGGACGCCCTTCACCACCCGGCCGTCCTTGACGTCGAGGCAGGGGATGATGCGGGTCTTGAGCATGGGCGTCCCTCCTGACGGTGCGGTCAGGCCGCCGATCTTCCCTTGGCCTTCGCGATGGCGGCCAGGGCCTCGCGCGGGTCGATCCGGCCGTCGTAGAGCGCACGGCCGGTGATGGCCCCCGCGAGCAGGGCGCAATCCGGCTCGAGGATGCGGTGGACATCGTCGATGGAGGCGAGGCCTCCGGAGGCGATCACCGGAATCGTCACGGCGCGGGCAAGCCCGAGGGTCATCTCGATGTTGAGGCCCTTGAGGATGCCGTCGCGGGCGATGTCCGTGTAGATGAGCGCCGCGACGCCGGCATCCTCGAACCGGCGCCCGAGTTCCTCCGCGGTCATGCTGGAGGTGGTGGCCCACCCCTCGACGGCGACGCGGCCGTCCTTGGCGTCGATGCCGACGGCGATCCTGCCCGGATAGAGCCGGGCCGCCTCATGGACGAAAGCGGGATCGCGCACGGCTGCCGTTCCGATGATGACCCGGCTGACGCCCTTGGCGAGCCAGGCCTCCAGGGTCTTCATTTCGCGGATGCCGCCGCCGAGCTGCACAGGCAGCTTCGTCCGGGCGAGGATCGCATCCACGGCGTCGGCGTTCATCGGCGCGCCGGCGAACGCCCCGTCGAGGTCGACCACGTGCAGCCATGGGAAACCCTGCTCCTCGAAGACGGCCGCCTGGGCGGCCGGATCGTCGCTGAACACGATGGCCTGGGCCATGTCGCCCTGTACGAGGCGAACGCAGCGCCCTTCCTTGAGATCGATGGCCGGAAACAGGATCACGCGTCGGTTCGCTTTCGAATCGTTCGGTGGATGAGGGCGGTCCCCGATCAGGGACGCCACGCCAGAAAGTTCGCCAGCAGGGCAAGGCCGAGGTGCTGGCTCTTCTCGGGATGGAACTGGGTGCCGGCGATGTTGTCCCGTGCCACCATGGCGGTCACCGGGCCGCCGTAATCACTGTGGGCGACGGTGTCGGACGCCTGCGCCGGATGCAATGCGAAGCTGTGGACGAAATAGGCGTGCAGACCGTTCTCGCCGAGGGGAATGCCGGACAGCAGGGGGTGGTCGCGGTCGGGCGCCAAGGTGTTCCAACCCATGTGCGGCACCTTCAGCGCCGGATCGGACGGGCGGATCGGGCCGACATCGCCGGAGATCCAATCGAGCCCGGGCGTGGTGGCGTATTCGAGCCCCCGTGTCGCCAAGAGCTGCATGCCGACGCATATACCGAGGAACGGTCGGGCGCGGACCTTGGCCGCATGTGTCATGGCATCGACCATGCCCGGCACGGCGTCGAGGCCGGCGCGGCAATCGGCATAGGCGCCCACGCCCGGCAGCACGACGCGGTCGGCGCCCGCGACGATCTCGGCTTGCGAGGTCAACACGATGCGGGTGTCGTCGAGGCCAGCTTCTCGGGCGGCGCGTTCGAAGGCCTTCGCCGCCGAATGCAGGTTGCCCGAGCCGTAATCGATGATCGCGACGGTTTGTCCGCTCACCGCCGGCCCTCACTCGTGGGGAACATCCCGATGGCGACCTCGCTCGGGCGGGAGGTGGCGTTCGCGTAAGGGACCGGCGCCGGACGCGGCGGGACGACACCGTCGAACCAACGGTTCGCGGCCTTCATCTCGGCCTCTTCCAAGCTTGCGGCCAGGACGGCGTCACGCACGGGTCGGCCCCTGCGGGCGTAGGTCCAGCGACGGAGGGACGAGGCTTCCAGCCCGATCAGAAGCAGCACCAGCAGGGTGACCACCAGGCCGGTGAATGGGTTCAGGGCGGCCATGCGGCCGAGATAGGCCGTGGCGACGAGGAGGGCCAAGACGCCGAGCGCCGCCAGCCACAGCCGATGAAACAGAAACCACAGCGGTCCGAAGGCGAAGGCCGTCCACGAGAAGCCATCGGGCACGAGATGCGCGCGCTCGAGACCATGGGCCTCACCCGTCTGGGCGTCCCGGTCGAGGTGCAGCGTGTAGGTGCGCATGGCGTGTCCTCTCCTGCGACCTGACCGGTCAGAGCGAGCCCTTGGTCGAGGGGACGCGGCCGCCCTCGCGCGGATCGATGGAGACGGCCTGCCGCAAGGCGCGGGCCAGACCCTTGAAGCAGCTTTCGGCGATGTGATGGGCGTTGTCGCCGTACAGCGTTTCGATGTGGAGGGTGATGCCGGCATTCATAGCGAAGGCCTGGAACCACTCACGCACGAGTTCGGTGTCGAACTGGCCGATCTTCTCGACCCGGAAGGCGGTGCGGAAGACGAGGAACGGCCGCCCGGAGATGTCCACGGCGACCCGTGTCAGCGCTTCGTCCATGGGCAAGTGGATGTCCGCGTAGCGCGCGATGCCGCGCTTGTCGGCGAGCGCCTGGGCGAAGGCCTGTCCGAGGGCGATGCCGGCATCCTCGGTGGTGTGGTGCTGGTCGACATGGAGGTCGCCCGTCACACGGACCTCGATGTCGAACAGGGCGTGGCGCGCCAGCAATTCTAGCATGTGATCGAGAAAGCCGACGCCCGTCGCGATGGTGGCGCGGCCGGTCCCGTCGAGATTAACCGCGACGTGGACGTCGGTCTCCGCCGTGCGGCGGTCGATACTGGCGGCGCGCATGCCTGAAATTTGCTCTTGTGACGTTGGATCTTTGGAACGAACCCGCCTTCTAGAGCCAACGAGGCCCGCCTGTGAAGGGAGCGGGCTCGCGATTCATCGGGCGATTCGATCGAATGCGCCCCGGACCCGAGGGCGGATCAGCCGTTCAATACCCGGCCCGCGACGGCGTCGAGTTTGGCGAGCAGAGCCAGATCGCGCTGGGCCGGTGCGGTCATGATGGCGCCGTCGAGGGCATGGTCGGAGCCCATGGGGCAGGCCTCGCGCTCCTGTGGAAAGTCGCGGGCGAGCCGCGCGACGAGGCGGGCGGCCTTGTCCGCGTTGGCACGCGCGACGGCGACCACGGCAGCGACGTCCACGGCATCGTGGCTCGGATGCCAGCAGTCAAAATCCGTCACCATGGCGATGGTCGCATAGGTGATCTCCGCCTCACGGGCGAGCTTGGCTTCCGGCATGTTGGTCATGCCGATCACGTCGTAGCCCTGCGCCTTGTAGGTTGTGGATTCGGCGTAGGACGAGAATTGCGGGCCTTCCATGCAGACGTAGATACCGCCGCGATGGACCGCGATCTCTTCCGCCTGCGCCGCCTCCGCGATGCGGTTCTGCAAGGCCGGGCCGACGGGGTGGGCCAGGGACACGTGGGCGACGCAGCCGTTACCGAAGAAAGAGGACGCGCGGCCATGGGTACGGTCGACGAACTGGTCGACCAGGACGAACAACCCCGGGTGGAGTTCGCTGCGGAACGAGCCGCAGGCCGAGAGCGACACGAGGTCGGTGACGCCGGCGCGCTTCATGGCGTCGATGTTGGCGCGGTAGTTGATGCCGGAGGGCGACAGGCGGTGGCCGCGTCCGTGGCGGGCGAGGAACACCACCTGGGTCTCGCCGATCCGGCCGATGCGGAGCGCATCAGAGGGCTCGCCCCAGGGGGATTGCACCGCCTCTTCGCGCACGTCTTCCAGACCCGGCAGATCATAGACCCCGGACCCGCCCATCACGCCGAGTACCGCTTGCGACATTCTCATGGCTCCATACAGCGAGCGCCGGTCGCCCCCCAGGGGGACGCCGGCGCTGTGGTGTTTCGGTGGGAACGAGGCTCGTGTCGAGCCCCGGTCGGCGCGCGTGGCTAGTAGGTCTTGTGCAGTTCCGGCTGGAGGCCGTGAACCTCGCCGCCGACCTTCGCCCAGATCTTCTTTTTGACGTAGTAGAGCAGGCCGGAAAGCACGATAAGGAACAGGATCACCCGTAGACCCAGTGCCTTGCGCGCCATCATGTGCGGCTCGGCGGTCCAGGCCATGAACGCGGCGACGTCCGTGGCGTACTGGCTGACCGTCTCGGGTACCACCGGCTCGCCCTTGTCGGTCTTCGCGTAGGTGACCTGCCCGTCGCTCAATGGCTTCGGCATCGCGATGAGGTGCCCGGGATAGTACTTGTTGTAGTACGTGCCCGCCGGAACTTCCTTGCCGGCCGGCGGGTCCTCGTAGCCGTCGAGCACGGCATGGATGTAGTCGACGCCGTGTTCGGTGTAGCCGACGACGGGCAGAGCATCGGTGAGGAACTTCGGGAAGCCGCGCTCGAAGGTGCGGGCCTTGGCGAGCACCGAGAAATCCGGCGGCGCCTTGCCGCCATTGGCGGCCGCGGCCGCCTTCTCGTTGGGGAACGGCGACGGGAAGGCATCGGCGGCCCGGGCGGGGCGCTCGGCATCCTCACCGGAATCGTTCTGTTCCTTGACCTTGTACTCAGCCGCCAGCGCCTTGACCTGGCTGGCGCTGAAGCCCGGTCCCCCCGGCTCCGCAAGGTTGCGGAACCGTACGAGGCTCATGCCGTGGCAGCTCGAACAGACTTCACGGTAGACCTGGAAGCCGCGCTGCAACTGCGCCTGATCGAACCGGCCGAACATGCCGGCGAAGCTCCACGTCTGACGCGGCGGCTGCGGAGCGCCATGCTCCTCTTCCGCCGAAGCCATGGTGATGCCGAGGGTGGCCGCGACGAGGGTCGCGGCGAGGAGGCGGGTCGTTTTCATGGTTCTCAAAAGTCCCCTGCCCTCAACCCTTGGACGACGGTGCGGCCGTGGCCCCGGCCGGCATGCCGGACCCGGAGACCTGCTTGCCCGGACCGGTGACGCTCTCGAGGATCGAGTCCGGCAGTCGGTCGGGTGTCTCGAAGAGGCCGACGAGGGGCATCACGACGAGAAAGTGGAGGAAGTAGTAGGCCGTACACAGGCGTGCGGCGATGACGTAGCCACCCTCCGGCGGCTTGGCGCCGAGCCAGCCGAGCAGGATCGTGACCACCACGAACAGCCAGAAGAACTGACGGTAGATCGGACGGTAATTGGCCGAGCGCACCCGCGAGGTGTCGAGCCACGGCGCGAAGGCCAGGATGATCACCGCGCTGAACATCAGGATCACGCCGCCGAGCTTGTCCGGCACCGCGCGCAGGATCGCGTAGAACGGCAGGAAGTACCATTCCGGCACGATGTGGGCCGGGGTCACGGCGGCGTTGGCCGGGACGTAGTTGTCGGCGTGGCCGAGGTAGTTCGGCTGGTAGAAGATCCAGTAGGCGAAGAAGATGCCGAACACCACGGTGGCGAACACATCCTTTACGGTGGCGTAGGGCGTGAACGGGACCGCATCCTTGCTCGACTTGATCGGGATGCCGGCGGGATTGTTCTGTCCGGTGACGTGCAGCGCCCAGACGTGGAGCACGACGACGCCGAGGATCATGAACGGCAGCAGGTAGTGCAGTGAGAAGAAGCGGTTGAGGGTCGGGCTACCGACCGAGTAGCCGCCCCAGAGCAGGCTCTGCACCGTCTCGCCGACGATCGGAATCGCGCCGAGGATGCTGGTGATGACGGTGGCGCCCCAGAAGCTCATCTGGCCCCACGGCAGGGTGTAGCCGAGGAAGGCGGTGGCCATCATCAGCAGATAGATGATCACGCCGAGGATGTAGAGGATCTCGCGCGGGGCCTTGTACGAGCCGTAGTACAGCGCCCGGAACATGTGGATGTAGACCGCGACGAAGAACATCGACGCGCCGTTGGCGTGCATGTAGCGCAGGAGCCAGCCGTAATTCACGTCACGCATGATGTGCTCGACGGAATTGAAGGCGTTGGCGGCCGACGGATCGTAGTGCATCGCCAGCCAGATGCCGGTGACGATCTGCGACATCAGCATGGCGATGAGGATTGCGCCGAAGGTCCAGAAATAGTTGAGGTTGCGCGGCACCGGGAAGGCAACGAACGACGAATGCACCAGCCCGACCAAGGGGAGCCGCGATTCGAACCACTTCGCCACGCGGCTCTTCGGAACGTAGGTGTTGGCGTGTGCGCTCATGGGGCTACCCGCTTCGAAAACTGTTGCATGAAATTCCGTCGCCCTTCCTCAGGCCGCAGCCTTGCCACCCTCTTCGCCGATCCGGATCTTTGCGTCCGTCTCGAAGGCGTAGGGCGGGACCGGCAGGTTCGTCGGAGCGGGACCGCGGCGAACGCGGCCGGAGGTGTCGTAGAGGGACCCGTGGCAGGGGCACGACCAGCCCTCGTACTGGCCCTGATGGCCGATCGGCACGCAACCCAGATGAGTGCAGTTGCCGTAGACCACGAGCCACTTGGCGTGACCCTCCTTGACTCGGGCGGCGTCGGCCTGCGGATCGATGAGATCGGCCATCGGCACGGCGGCGGCCTCCTTGATCTCCTTCTCCGTCCGGTGACGCACGAAGATGAGCTTGCCGCGCCAGAATACGTTGACGATCTGGCCCTCCTGGATCGGCGACAGGTCGACTTCGAGGGGGGCGCCGGCCGCGATGGTCTCGGCATCGGGCGCCATGGAGGCGACGAAGGGCCAGGCCAGGGCGCCGGCGCCGACGGCAAGGGCCGCGCCGGTGGCGAGGAACATGAAGTCGCGCCGCGTGCCGTCCGTCCCCGGCACGGTCCCGTCGGCATTGACGACCGGGTTCGCCGAGGGGTTCGCCAAGGGGGTCGCCGAGTGGTTCGCCAAGTGTCGGACTCCGAGCAAGGATACGGGTGCGGCCACCGCCCGTTGAGCGGACCCTGGCCGGCCGGGACATTAGAGGCTTTCGAAGGAAAGTCAGCCCGCCGGAGGCAAGCACCCTCCGGCAATTTTTTGCAATGCGACCCCGCGTCACCGGAAGTTCACCGGACGGGATTTGTCACAGAAGCGTGCCCTTGAGGATCAGCATCGCCATCGAGAAGTAGATGACCAGTCCGGTCACATCCACGAGGGTGGCGACGAAGGGGGCGGAGGCCGTCGCCGGGTCGAAGCCGAGGCGCTGGAGCAGGAACGGCAGCATCGAGCCCGTCAGCGATCCGAAAGTGACGATGCCGACCAGCGCCGCGCCGACGGTGGCGGCCACGAGGGGCCAATGCACGCCGTAATCGTAAAGGCCGGTCTTCTGCCACACGACGATTCGGACGATACCGATGAGGCCGAGGATCGCCCCGAGGACGAGGCCCGTCGGCAACTCGCGGGCCGCCACCCGCCGCCAGTCGCGCAGGCGGATCTCACGGAGAGCCAGCGCGCGGATGAGGAGCGATGTCGCCTGACTGCCCGAATTGCCGCCCGAACTCATGATGAGGGGGATGAACAGGGTCAGGACGATGGCCTTCTCGAGTTCGCCCTCGAAGCCCTGCATGGCGGTGGCGGTCATCATCTCGCCGAGGAACAGGGCACAGAGCCAGCCGGCCCGTTTCCGGATCATCGTGAAGAAGCCGATATCCATGTAGGGCTCGGGCAGGGCTTCCATGCCGCCGAAGCGCTGCACGTCCTGTGTCTGCTTCTCGACCATGGCGTCGATCATGTCGTCCACGGTGACGATGCCGATAAGGTGGCCCACCGCGTCGATGACGGGTAGCGCGAGCAGATCGTATTTGGAGATCAGGCGGGCCGCCTCTTCGCGGCTTGCCGTTGGTGAGACCGCGAGTGGGCGCCGATCAGGGGCGACGGACAGCACATTGTCCTGCGGATCGCCCGAGATGAGACGGCGCAGGGGCACCGCTTTGGTCAGGGCGCGGGTGCGCGGATCGAGGACGAAGATCGCGTAGATGGTCTCGCGGGTCTTCTCGACGTGGCGGACGTGGTCGAGGGTCTGCCCGATCGTCCAGTCGCCCGGCACGGTGACGAATTCGGTGGTCATCAGCGAGCCGACGCTCTCCTCGCCGTAGGCACTGAGGCGGTCGACGGCGCCGCGCGTCTCTGCGTCGAGACGCGCGCGCAGGTCCGAGCGTCCGGGCTCCTCGATCTCGCGGAAGATGTCGGTGATGCGGTCGGCCGACATGCCCGAGAGGTAGGAGGCGACGCGGTCGCGCGGCAGCATCTCGACGATGTCGGCGGCGCAGTCGAGTTCGGGTTGATCGAGAACCTCGACGGCGCGGTCGTGCGGCAGCCCCAACAGAATCGCGGCGGCGACTTCGGGCGCCTCTTCGTTCAGGGCCTCTACGATGTCGGGCGCGCGCTCGTCGGACAGGCGGGCGGCGAGCACCGAGGGGTCGACGTTGGGTGGAGCGAAAAGGATCGCGTTCATGGGCTCACCTCGCGCGGGGGCGCACGGCCAAGGGCACACAGCCCTGGACGACCGGGGTCGGTGAGCCGCCCCGGATCCCGTTCAGGATTCTGGGGAGACCCCGCTCGCGGCCGCGCAGGGCGCGGAAGATCGTCGTGGAGTGTCGCTGGGCATTGGCTGGCTTGAAGGAGTGCCCGATCGGCTCGGCCGGGATGCGACGAGTCGCGCGTCCCGGCACGACCGGTGGGCGGCGCGTGAGTGCGCCCGCGAGCCCCAGCCGTCAAGCCGAAGATGCGAGGCGCTCCAACACTTTCGACCGAGATACAATCTCATCGGAACCGGTTGCGATGCGATTTGGCCGCGGATCGCGGACAGGGACGCGCATCATTGTGGCACCATATCACCGGGGCTGCCGCTTGGCCGGCGGGCTGGGCGATCCCGGGGCTCCCGGTCTCGATCTATGAGAAATATAAGTGTAGCGCCCACTTGTATTGCGCCCAATGTAACGGCATATCAAGGGCGTCGAACACGAAGGAGTTCAGCCATGAAGTGGTCCGCCCCCGTCGTTCAAGAGATCTGCGTCGGCATGGAAGTCACCAGCTACGAGTCGGCAGAAATCGATCCCTTCAACTGAGGGATCGGCGCCCCTCGGGGTGTCAGCTAAACCCGCCAACCTCAACTAGGAGAAACACCATGAAGTGGTCTGCCCCCATCGTCCAGGAAATCTGCGTCGGCATGGAAGTCACCAGCTACGAGTCCGCCGAGATCGACACCTTCAACTAAGAAGGTCGTCGCCTGGAAGGGGGTGCCGCTCGAGAAAGCGGCACCCCTTTTTCATTGTGTCGGATGCCATGACGAAAAGGCCCGGACCGTATGCGGTCCGGGCCTTTTCGTGTCTCTTGCAGCGTCCGCGGGGTCTCGCCTAGAGGCGGTAGCGGATCTGGTCGGTCCAAAAATCCTCTACTCGGCTGCATCAAGGGCTTGCGTATCGCCTTGGAACGCAACTTGATCGGCCCCCACGAGGTGGTCCAAGGGTAAAGTTAGTGCACGGTGGGCCGTTCCGCCACGGGTAGCTTGGCCGGCGGAGCTGGTCGGGCGAGCGCAGCCGGCCAAGCGGAGAAGGCTGGCATGAACCCCTCCGGTGCCGGCGGCCGGTATCCCAGCGAGGCATGCGGGCGCACGGTGTTGTAGTGACGTCGCCAGCGGGCCACGGCCCTCGCCTGTGCCTGGGCCGCGGGGCTGATCGGCCCCCACGAGGTGGTCCAAGGGTAAAGTTAGTGCACGGTGGGCCGTTCCGCCACGGGTAGCTTGGCCGGCGGAGCTGGTCGGGCGAGCGCAGCCGGCCAAGCGGAGAAGGCTGGCATGAACACCTCCGGTGCCGGCGGCCGGTATCCCAGCGAGGCATGCGGGCGCACGGTGTTGTAGTGACGTCGCCAGCTTTCGATGACGACCTGCGCTTCCCTGAGTGTGTAGAAGATCTCGCCGTTGAGAAGTTCGTCGCGAAGCCGTGCATTGAAGCTTTCGACGTAGCCATTTTCCCATGGTGAGCCTGGCGTGATGTAGGCCGTCTTTGCTCCAACGCCGGTAATCCAAGCTTGGACGGCCTTCGCAACGAACTCCGGCCCGTTGTCCGAACGAATATGGCCAGGTACGCCACGTAGGATGAATAGGTCCGAGAGCACGTCGATAACGTCGATCGCCTTGAGCTTACGAGCGACCCGTATCGTCAGGCATTCATGGGTGAACTCGTCAACGACGTTGAGCATCCGGATCTTGCGCCCGTCATGCGTGCGTGCCTCGACGAAGTCATACGACCACACGTGATTGCGGTGTTCCGGGCGAAGACGGACGCAGGAGCCGTCGTTGTCCCAGATCCGCCCTCGCTTGGGCTGATTGGCTGGGACCTTCAGACCTTCACGCCGCCAAATGCGCTCGACGCGCTTGTCGTTGACGAACCAACCGGCCGCCTTCAGCAACGCGCTGATCTTGCGGTAGCCATAGCGTCCATACTTCTCGGCCAATGCCACGAGATCGGCTGTCAGCGCCTCCTCGTCGTCGCGGCCCCGCGGCACCTTGCGCTGTGTCGAGCGATGCTGACCGAGCGCCCGGCAGGCGCGGCGCTCGGAGATGTTCATCGTCAGCAGGATATGCTCGACACAAGCGCGTCGGCGCGCGGGGCTCAGAAGTTTCCCCGGGACGCCTCCTGCAGGATCAGCTTGTCCAGCGTCAAATCGGCGATTGCCTTTCGAAGCCGAGCATTCTCAGTCTCAAGGCTCTTCATCCGTCGAACCTGATCTGACTTCAGCCCGCCAAACTCACGCCGCCACCGGTAGTATGTCACTGAACTCACGCCGAGCGCGCGGATCGCATCGGCCACGCTCTGGCCCTGTGAGATCAGCACATCCGCCTGCCGTAGCTTGGCAACGATCTCCTCGGGCTTCGGGTGCTTTGCCATCTTGTCCGTCCTCCAGGCTTAAAAGCCATACCAAAGGGCGGACCACTTCAATGGGGGCGGACCACRGCCCTCGGCCGTGAGGCGGGCAAG